>PUXY01000051.1 GCA_009659955.1 Campylobacterota bacterium
TCCTCTTTCAATCTTTCCAACTCCTCCCGGTTGGCAAATTTGAAAGGGTAGTCAATATCCCTCTCCACCACTACAAATTTTTTAAATTTCCGGGGCTTAATCGGAAAAAATTCTACTTTTTTTACCTCTTTCCCATAGGTAAATCTAAACCGCCAAATCCCACTGGTAGGAGCCTTTTTTCCTATTGCCCCAAACTCCCTTTTAATCTCTTTCCACTCCCTTTCCAAATGGGGAAAATGGAGTAAAAAGGTCTTTTCCATTCTTTTCAAGTGGTAGAAAGGGTGAAAAACTTTTCCCTTTTCAACCCTCCCAGTCTCTATAAATTCTGTTTCAATACCTCTCACTTCAACCTCCTTGATTAAAATTTTAACACCTCTTCCCACCCCTTTTCCTTTCCCCAATGCTACAATTAATCCAAAAATGGAAAGGAGTTATTGATGACTGCGGGAGATTTTTTGAGGGAATGTCGGGAAAATGGAATTGAATTTATCGATTTCCGATTTACCGATATCAAAGGGACTTGGCACCATGTAACCTATGATATTGACGCAGTAACCGAAGAGATGTTGGCAGATGGAATCCCCTTTGATGGAAGCTCCATTCCGGCGTGGCAACCTATCAACGAATCCGATATGCTTTTGAAGCCCGATTTGGAGATTGGAACCCATTTTGAAGACCCCTTTACCGCCGACCCCACAATGGTGGTATTTTGCGATGTCTACAACACCGATGGCACCCCCTATGAAAAGTGTCCCCGGAGTATTGCAAAGAGAACTCTCCAATATCTCAATGAGAGTGGAGTTGGAGATGTGGCTTATTTTGGACCAGAAAACGAATTTTTCGTATTTGAAAAAATCCAAATCCGCGACGAAAAAAATGCCCAATGTTATGAAGTTGATACCATCGAAGGGGAGTGGAACGACTATATTGCAGAGTTTGGAGATGAACTGAATATTGGACACCGACCCCGGACTAAAGGGGGATATTTCCCAGTGCCTCCTGTCGACTCGATGATGGACCTCCGGGCGGAAATGGTGAAAGTTTTGAAGCAAGTGGGATTGGAAACTTTTGTTGTCCACCACGAAGTTGCCCAAGGACAAGGGGAGATTGGGGTAAAATATGGAACTTTGGTGGAAGCTGCCGACAATGTTCAAAAATTGAAGTATGTGATTAAAATGGTTGCCCACCTCAATGGAAAAACCGCCACCTTTATGCCCAAGCCGATTTACGGAGATAACGGAAACGGAATGCATACCCACCAATCTATCTGGAAAGATGGGAAAAACCTCTTTTTCGATGCCAATGGACCCGAAAAATTGAGTAAAACCGCCCTCCAATACATTGCGGGAGTATTTGACAATATCAACGCGGTAGCAGCCTTTACCAACGCCTCTACCAACTCCTACAAACGGCTCCAACCGGGATTTGAAGCCCCCAACATTTTGGCTTATTCCGCCCGGAACCGGAGTGCAGCGTGCCGGATTCCTTACGGAAGTAGTGAAAAATCTATCCGGACTGAATTCCGATTCCCCGATAGTAGCTCCAACCCCTATTTGGCGTTCAGTGTTCTCCTTTTGGCAGGATTGGACGGGATCCAAAATCAAAAGGAGATTTACGAAGCTGCCCGGGAGCCAATGAATGAGGACCTCTTTGAATTGACCCTCGACGAAATTAAAGAGCGGGGAATTAGAACCCTCCCACCAACCCTCCGGGAAGCCCTCTATGGATTGGAAGATGCCATTAATCGGGCAGACTCCTTCTTGAAAGTAACCCTCAAAGATGGAAGCCGGGTATTTAGCGATAACTTCTTGAAAACTTATCTGGATTACAAATATGAAGTTGAACTTATTCCGGTAGAGGGAAGACCTCACCCATATGAATTTATTACTACCTACTCCTGCTAATTGAATTGGGGGAGTCCTCCTCCAATTCTTTTTTCTTTTTCCTAACCCATTTAAGTTGAAGTAATTGATTTTCCAATTTAAGTGATTGGGTTGAAAACTTGCTTGAATCTGAAAATTTTTTGGATTTGAAAACCCAATTTCCACTTTCCAATTGGAAAATTTGAAATAAATAGGGGAGGAAGTTAATAGAAGAAAAGGGGAAATATTTCAATTGATTTAAAAATTCTCCTTAAATTTTCTCTCTTTGCTTTTCTAATTTTGGCAGGAATGATAACCCAAAGGGAACCCGAAATACCGGATTTGTTGCCTCTTTCAAAAATAGAAAAATTTACTGAAAATTTTCCAAATATTTTATTGGAACGGCAACTTGAAAAAGAATCACAACCCCAAAAAATTCCCCTTTTCCCCATTATCGGAGGGTAAATTATCTCCAAAATTTTTCTGAAAAAGCTACCAAAGGTAATTTTCCAATAATCTATTTTCTTCTTTACAAAGGGCAATTGAAGTGCCCTACAACCTTACAATTTTTGCTCCTATTCCTCCCATCGATGGGGGGGCGTTTTCAAAGCTTTTTACCAAAGGGTGCCGTTCCAATAACTCTTTTACCCCCTTTGCCAAAATCCCCTTTCCAACCCCGTGGTAAATTACCACCTCATCAAACCCCGCCAAAACGGCGTTATTTAAAAACTCCTCCACCTTCTCCAAAGCCTCCTCCAACCGGAGTCCGTGGAGGTCCAAAGAGACATCGGCTCTGGTCGGTTTCGGTTTGACAATTTTTACCTCCCGTTTTGGGGTTGAGGTAACCAATTCCAAATCCCTCAACGGGAGAGTTACCCTTTTTCCATCTATCTCCACAATCCCCCACTTTCCTTTAATCTCCAACAACTCCCCGATATTGTTCCGATACCGGACTTGCTCCCCCGGTTTGGGGGGGCGTCGGAGGGGGGAGGAGGGGGACTCCTTCTCCAATCTCTTCTCCCACCGGCTCCGGGCTTCTTTGTGGAGAGAGTGGGCTCGATTGAGATGGCGGTGGAACTCCCTCTCCTGTCGGGCTTTCAAAGCCCTTTTTGCCTCTTTTATAGCCTCTCCAAACTCCCGTTGGAGTCGCTCCTTCTCCCTCTCCAATGCTTGCTCCGCCCTCAATCTACTCTCTGCCAACCGGGCTTTTTCCAACTCCACCTCTTCCAATCTCTTTTCCAGTTCCGCCTCTCGTCTCTTCAACTGGAATTCCAGTTGGGTAGACCGCTCTATCAATTGGTCTAATCTCTCCAAATCGTCGCTATACTCCCTTTTGGCTCTGGTGACCAGATTGAAAGGAATTCCATATCTTTGGGCAGTTTCAAAGGCGTAACTTTTTCCAATTGTCCCTTTAATAAACTGATAGGTGGGAACCCTCCTCTTTTCGTCATAAACCGCTGCCAGTAACTCAACTTGGGGGTTATTTGCCAGAAGGGAGGCTAATCGTTTGTGGTGGGTGGTAATAACGATTCTATGCTTTTTCATCAACTCCTCCACCACCACTTTAAAGAGGATTGAGGCTTCATTGGCATCGGTGCCCAATTCAATCTCATCTACCCCCAAAAGTCCATTCTCCTTTTTGAAAACTTGACTAAACTCCTGAATCCTCCCGGCAAAAGTGGAAATATCTTGGGAACTATTTTGGGGGTCGGTGATAATTGGAACAACTTCCCGGAAAAGGGGGATTTGGGTGCCCTCCCGGGCTTTCATCGGAAGGAGATGTTTTCCCAAAAAGGCACTGGTCAAAATCGATTTGAGGAGCATCGTTTTTCCCCCGGCATTTACCCCGGTGATAATTAGAACCTGCTTCTCCCACTCCAGATTGATTGGCACACAGGAGCGGAGGGAAGGGTGGCAAAACTCCCGGAGACGGAAATTCCGGGTTTTGGTGGGAAGGAAAAATTGATACCCTTTGGCTTTGGCGTAAAAGACCCGGGCTTGCAACTGGTCAAATTTATCAAACTCCCGGTTGATAAACTCCAAAAACCGCACCCATTTCCGGAGAGTTTGGGAAAACTCTTTGGCAATTTGGTAGAGAAACTCCTCCCGGGCGTTGAAAAGAGCCCGTTTTTTCTCTTTCAACTTTTTCAAGGTGGCGGGGACTACATAAAAAAATCCTCCACTACTCCGCCCCACAATATCCCCCTTCAAAATGTGATGGAAACCTCCCCGGAGTAGCAATGCCTCCTCCCCTCCGCTCAAATGGATTTGCCGGTCTACCAGATAGTGTTCCAATTTTCGGGAGTTGATATAACGGTAGAGTTCCCGGCGAATCTCTTCCTCTATCTCCTTTATCCTCTCTCCTATTTCTGCAAGTTGGGGAAAGCCGATAACTTCCCCTTTGGAATTGTAGTGCTCTCCCATTTTTTCAATCTCTTTGGGAATCTCTATTTTCCCAAACCACTCTTCAAACTCCTCCCAATTCCGGCTTTTGAGGTATTTAAAATAGTTGACAATTTTTATAAACTGGAAAATTTGGGAGTGGGTCAAAATCCCAAACTTTTTCAGATGAATCAACTCCCGGTCTAAATTTTCCACCGGGGGAGGTGGAGTAAACTCCTTTTTCTCCAAAAGTTGGAGATATTTGAAATTTTTTTTCAAATCACCGATAAGGTGATACCCTTTGGGACGGGCAAAAAAGGTCTCAAACTCTTTTAAATATTCTTCCAAATCCAATCTCTGGATAATATCCATCTCTCTCTACTCTCCCTCTTCTGGAATTTCTTTCTCTCAAATTGAAAAATTGGGGGAATTTTACCTTATTTTAGGGCAAAAAAGGAGTTTCTTTCAAAAAAAATCGCCGGCGTTTTTTGGGAAGAGAAAAAAAAAGGGAGTTGAATAGAAAAGTGGTCAATTTATCGAACTGGGTTAAACAACAAAAAGGAATGCAGAAATAGTAGCTCTCTTTTTATAGATGTAGACGGATATCAAATCGGCGGTATTTCTCTACTACTATATTAAAGTGTAAAAGAGTATTGAATATATATTATTTAAAGTTTTTTCCTCCGCTCTCCCTTTCTCCGCCTCCGGCGGGAAAATTATAACCCAATTTTTGATTTTGTCAAGATGTTTTGGAAAAGTTAGGTTATTTTAGTTAAGAAATATCAATTTTCAAATAATAGATTAGAAATTTGGATTTAAGTAGAAAAACTGAATCGAAAAAATTGGAAACACTGGAAATTTTATCACCGGGCTTTGATAAAATACCAATATGCTATTGACATTGTATGGAAAGAGGGTAATTGAATACTTACTCCAAAAACATCGGGACAAAATCCGGGAAATTTTAATTTCTAAACGGCTCTCCCCTCAAGAAAAAAGGAGGCTAAAGGGGTTACCGGTAAAGTTTATTGACAACCGGTTGGCACAAAAATTGAGCCGGAACGGAAACCATCAAGGTTATCTTGCCCGGATAGAGTTTCATCCACCTTCGCCCGAGATTGGAGGAAAATATCTTCTTGTGTTGGACAGGGTGACTGATATGGGGAATTTGGGGGCATTGGTTAGGACCTCTTACGCTTTGGGGATAGATTTGGTGATAGTAACCGGTATTAAAGAACTAAAGTGGGAAGCTCTCATTCGCACCAGTGCCGGGGCAGGTTTGGATATGCCCATACTGGTTTATCAAAATATTCTGGACCTCTTAAACATTCTAAAACAGAAAGGCTACCTTTTGGTAGGGGGGGATAGGGGTGGAGAATGTAGAGTAAAAGGGGAAAAAATTGCTTTAATTTTGGGGAGTGAAGGGGAAGGACTTTCGGGAAAAGTTAAAAAAAAGTTGGATAAAATTTTATCGGTGGAGATGAAACGGGATTTTGACTCTCTCAATGTGGCTGTGGCTGGAGGAATCTTAATAGATAGGATTGTCAATGGATGCTAAAGGAACCGACAAGAAAGTGACCATTAAAGAGTTTTTTGAAAAATTTCCCTTGGAGGAGATTCAACAAGTTACCAAAATCTCCATTATTTCTCTTCAAAAATTGAAATCGGGGGAATATCTTTCAATGCCCCGGGTTAAATTTTATGGCTTTATCAGAATTTTGGAACAACATTATCCCAATGTAGATTTTTCTCCACTGGTGGAGAATTATGAAAACGCCAATCCCAAAAAAGATGATATGCCGGTAATTACCTCTTCCCTTTCCGATGAGAAAGGGGAAAGGGAGAAAGGAAAAGGAAGTTGGTGGATTATTGGATTGGGATTGGCAGTAGTAGCGGGGGGATACTTTTTGGTTCAGCGGGCGGAAAAGAGTAAAAAAATTACTGAGCAACCGGAAAAGTCTAAGGTTGTAAATTTTGAATACAATGTCTCCCAATTTACTCCCACTCCGGTAATAGAGCACAATTTGAGTAAAAAAGAGGAAAATAGCACTCTGGCAAAGGGAGATGAAGGGAATGAAAGCAAGGAGGGAAATGAAAGTTTGGCAAGTGGAGTTCAAAACGAGGGGAATTTGAGCAAAGGGGAGGAGAATAAAGAAGTAAATTCTAAAAAAATCCCTGAGTATGTAGTAATTTTCCCCAAACAACGGGTTTGGGTGCAGGTAAAAGATAGTGATACCGGAAAAGTGATTAGGCAGGGCACCTTTTCCAAAAAGAGGGTTTTGAAACTGAAAATTAAAGAGCACAATTACACAATTAAAACCGGAAATGAATTCTTTATTCTCCAATATGGAGATAAAAACTTTACCAACTTTCCGGAGGGGGTAAATCGGATCAAGATAGAGAATGGAGAGTTGATAATCAACGGAGAAAAGGCTAAACAATGAAAAGAGTAATTGTGGGATTGGGATTAATTTCTGCCCTCTTAATAGGAGATGGGCTCAAAAATGCAATGGAGATGGTGGGAACTTCCACCTATATGAAATATAAAGGGGTAATTGAAAAATTAATCTCCCCCAACGATTCCCTCAAAGTTGTAGCCCAAAAGTTGAAGCAGAATGGACTTTTAAAATTGACATTCTCCTCTCCCCGGAATATTTATCCGGTTTTTGTTTTTAAGGATCGCTCCCCCCTCTTTGATACCTTTACCCTCTATACCACTTTAAGACGGATAGGTTACTCCTACTTTTTTCCCTATTATGTGAAAAGGGAGAATGGGAGTTATAGTCTCCAGTTGCAGATAAAAGCGGGGCATCAAATAGACCCGGTCAGTTTTATGGAAGAGATGGAAAAACGGGGGTGTAAAACTCTCCGGGTGAAGAAGTATCAAAACTTTCTCTTTGTATTGAATTGTGCAAATCAATTTATTCCTGAAGCAATAGTTCCAACTCCCCAAGGGGTGAAAGGAACTCTCCAACAAGGGAATGGAAGCATTTGGATAAAAGTAAAAGGGGGTGAAAAGTTGAAACTCTCCACTTTGAGCCAAAATGATAAATGGCACCCCCACATTCTCTTTTTTTCCGACAAGTTGGAGCTTTACAATAACCTTCAAGTTCCCATTGTTCAACACTCTTATACTTTGACTGTTCCCGATGGGGTAGCCTATCTCCGGGTAGACGATTTATACACTACCACCAATTTGAAAAATGGGCTTCTAATTAAGTTGATTGGTGGGGGAGGAGAAAATTTAGGAACAAATCAATAGTTTTAAAGGAGTGGAATGAATACCCATTTTGAAAGGATTGAACGGCTCCCCGACTACATTTTTGCCGTAATTAACGATTTAAAGTTGCAAGCCCGCCGGGCGGGGGAGGATATTATCGATTTCTCAATGGGCAACCCCGATGGTCCTACCCCCAAACCGATAGTTGATAAATTGATAGAGACCGCCCGGAAACCAAAAAATCACCGATATTCTATCAGTAAAGGGATTTATAGGCTCAGGGAAGCGATTTGCAACTGGTATGCCCGGCGATATAATGTCTCCTTTGATCCGGAAACTGAAGCGGTTGCAACAATGGGGAGTAAAGAGGGGTATGTCCATTTTGCCCAAGCGGTTACCAATGTGGGAGATGTGGTAGTTGTGCCAGATCCCACTTACCCTATCCACTCCTACGCTTTTGTTTTGGCGGGAGCCAATGTAAGAAAAGTAAGACTCCCCTTCAATCCTTCCACTTTTGAACTGGAAGAAGAGAAACTATTGGAGTCGATAAAGGTTGCAGTAAAAGAGGCTCTTCCCAAACCCAAATTTATTATTCTAAATTTCCCCCATAACCCTACCACCGTTACCACTACCCTCAATTTTTACCAAAAGATTGTGGACTTTGCCCGGAAAGAGGGAATTTTTTTAATAAGTGATATTGCCTATGCCGATATAACTTTCGATGGATATAAAACCCCCTCAATTTTTCAAGCGGAAGGGGCAAAAGAGGTGGCGGTGGAGAGTTTTACCCTCTCCAAGAGTTTCAATATGGCGGGGTGGAGAGTAGGTTTTATGGTGGGAAATAGGGTTTTAATTCAAGCCCTCCAGAAATATAAATCGTGGATTGATTACGGAATGTTTACCCCCATTCAGGTGGCGGCAACCGTTGCCCTCCGGGATTACTCCTATCTGGTGGAGGAGATAGTGGAAACCTATCGGAAAAGGAGAGATGTTTTAATCGAAAGTTTCGGAAATGCAGGGTGGCATCTGGAAAAACCCAAAGCTACAATGTTTGTCTGGGCAAAAATTCCAGAGCCTTTCCAAAAAATGGGGAGTTTGGAGTTTTCCAAAAGACTTTTGACAGAAGCCCATATTGCAGTTAGCCCCGGAGTAGGGTTTGGACCCTATGGAGAAGGGTATGTTAGGATTGCGTTGATAGAGAATGAAAAGAGAATCCGTCAAGCGGCTAAGAATGTAAAAAAGTTTTTAAAGGGGTTTAAAAACAATGGTTAAAGTTGGAATAGTAGGGGTTGGAACCGTAGGGGAGAGTGTGGTAAAAACTCTCCTTAAGAACCGCGATATTATTAAAGCCCGGGCAGGAAAAGAGATAAAGGTGGTAAAGGGGGTGGTAAGAGACCCCTCCAAAAAGAGGGGGGTAGATATTCCTTTGACCACCGACTACCGCCAAGTTACAGAGAGTGAAGAGGTAGATGTTGTAGTGGAATTGATGGGAGGGGTAGAAGAGGCTTACAAAGTGGTAAAAAGTGCCCTTTCCCACGGCAAGCCGGTAATTACCGCCAACAAAGCTCTATTGGCTTATCACCGATTTGAACTCCAACAAATTGCCGGCGAATTACCTTTCCAATATGAAGCCAGTGTAGGGGGAGGAATTCCTATTATAAAAGCGTTGAGGGAAGGGTTGAGTGCCAACCATATTTTACAAATGAGTGGAATTTTAAATGGAACCTGCAACTATATTTTAACTGCAATGGAGCAAGGGGGAGATTATCAAAGTGCCCTCCAACGGGCTCAAGAGTTGGGGTATGCGGAGGCAGACCCAACCCTCGATGTCAACGGAATGGATACCGCCCATAAACTTTTAATCCTCGCTTCTGTCGCCTACAATATAGATGTCAGACCTGAAGATATTTTAGTTGAAGGAATAGAGGAGCTCTCTCCAGTCGATTTTGAATTTGCCCAAGAGATGGGGTATAAAATAAAACTCCTCGCCATTGCCAAAAAACGGGGAGAAAATCGGGTCGAACTCCGGGTTCACCCCACCCTCCTCCCCAAAACCCAACTCCTCTCCAAAATCGAAGGGGTAATGAATGGAGTTAGTGTAATTGGCGATGTAGTAGGAGAAACCCTCTACTATGGACCCGGTGCCGGGGGAGATGCTACCGCCAGTGCAGTGGTCAGTGATTTGATTGAAGTAGTCCGGGGAAGTAATACCCCTATGTTGGGATATAAAAAGCCCCTTGAAATGGGGGATTTCCAACTGGTGCCCCAAATGGAAATTGAATCCTGTTATTACTTTAGATTGGGGGTAGAAGACAAAATCGGCACCCTTGCAAAAATTAGCTCAATTTTGGCAGAGGAGGGGATTTCGATTAAAAATTTGATTCAAAAACAGCGGGAGGGGTATGTAAAACTTCTCCTTTCCACCCATCGGAGTAAAGAAGCCAATATCCAACGGGCTTTGGAAAAATTGAGAGCCCAAAAATTTATGAAACGGGAACCTTTCTTTTTGAGGGTTGAGGAGAAGTGAAACGCCTCCACGAAATTTCCCTCTTTTTCAATTTAGATGAAAGTATTATTGAAGAAATTGGGCGTTTCTCCTTTTTTCGAAAATATAAAAAGGGAACAATTATCTTTTTGGAAGGGGAGGAGAGAGAGCATTTTTTTGCAGTAGTAAAAGGGCAAGTTCTCCTCTATGATGTAGACCAAAAGGGGGAAATAATCCCCCGAATGGAGATAGGAAAAGGGGGAATTTTTGGATTGATAGCCAAAATTCAGAATCGCCCTTTTTGTCTTTCGGCAATTAGCCAAAGTGAAGTGGAAATTTTGGGGATAGATTATCGCCGATTCTCCAAATATCTCTCAATTCCCCCTATTAGCGACCGGATAATCCGAATGTTAAGCTATCAAATTTATCAACAGATGGAGCTTTCCAAAATCTCCAAACTCCCCGCCCTCTATCGGGTAGCCTATACTCTCCTCCACTTTCCAGATAAATTCCGACGGTTAAAATGGTATCTGATAGCCAGAGAGCTAAATATGTCCCGGGAGACCCTCTCCCGAATCCTTTCAAAACTCAAACATCAAGGGGTTATATCAATTCAAGAGAGGGAGATAAAAATCCTCCAACCCGATTATCTCCGGCAATTGATAGGGGAGGAAGTTTAGCCTATCAGGTCTTTCTGGAAATGATTGAAGTAGTGAGTAGTGAAATAAAACCAAATAAAAAATAGGAAAAAAAGAAAAAAGAGGAGATTACCACCGGTAGTGGGCGAAGGCTTTGTTGGCTTCTGCCATTCTGTGGGTATCCTCTTTCTTTTTGTATGCTGCTCCCCGCTCGTTGGCAGCGTCCCAAAGTTCATTTGCCAATCTCTCGACCATAGTTCTCTCATTCCGGTTCCGGGCTGCGTCCACAATCCACCGGATTGCCAAAGTTTGTTGCCGTTCAGGTCTTACTTCCATTGGCACTTGATAGGTTGCCCCCCCAACCCGGCGACTCCGGACTTCCAAAAGGGGTTTTACATTTTCGATAGCTTTGAAGAAAATTTCAATCCCTTTTTCTTCCCCTTTTTGGTCCAACCGCTCAATGGCTCCATAAACAATTCTTTCGGCAAGGGTCTTTTTCCCGTCCCACATTACTTTATTGATAAATTTGGTTACCACTTGGCTATTATAGACTGGGTCTGGCATTACCGGTCGTTTCGGTGCTCTTCTCCGTCGCATTTTTTGGCTCCTTCTCTTCAGTTTTTTTCCCCATTCCGGGGGACTTACTCTACCCATTGGGCAGTGAGGAGTAGAAATTTCGATTTTCTCTCTTTTCTACTCTAACCCAACTCCCGGCGGGTTTTTCAATTTTATTTCTAATTTTTTACTTTACCTCTCGGGGAGACTCTTTTGGACTCCCTTTTCTACTCTATTTTACCCTTCCCATTTTACCCTTTAACCCCTTCTCCCTCTTCTCCTATCCCCCTTTCCCAATTTCCAAAAGGGGAGAGTTTACTCTACTTTTTCCCCGCTTCAGACTTTTTGGTTCCATATTTACTCCGGCTATGGACCCGACCTTTAACTCCCGCAGTATCCAAAGCTCCCCGGATAATGTGGTATTTAACCCCGGGCAAGTCTTTTACCCGTCCACCCCGAACCAATACAATGGAGTGCTCTTGGAGGTTGTGTCCCTCTCCGGGGATATAGCTAATTACCTCATATCCACTGGTCAACCGCACTTTTGCAACTTTCCGAAGTGCGGAGTTTGGTTTTTTAGGGGTTGTGGTATAAACCCGGGTGCAAACTCCCCGCCGTTGGGGACATTTGACCAATGCAGGGGATTTGGACTTTTTAATTACCTTTTGTCGTCCTTTCCGGACCAATTGGTTAATGGTTGGCATTTTTCTCCTTTCAAATTTTTTCTGATAATCCCTTTTCCCCTTCCAATGGGAAAATACCCCTTGCCATTTTGCAAAAGGAATAATAGCATAAAACCGGTGGCAATTTGAGGAAAAAAGCGGTAAAATTCGGAAATTGAAAAGAGATGGAGTTCAAAAGTAAAGGAGAAAAATGTTTGAGAGAATTACCGAAGGTTTAAAAAGTGCCGTCAATAAACTCCGGGGGAAAGATGATGAAAAGGCTCTCAAAAAGGCTTTGGATAGTCTCAAAAAGAATCTTTTAAAAGCCGATGTCCACTTTAAAACCACCAAAGAATTGATAAAAGAGGTGGAAAAGAGAACCAAAGAGCGGGGCATTGGGCGGAATACTTTTATCAGAGCGTTGGAGGAGAGTCTGGAGGAGATTTTAAAAGCCCCGGGCAATTACGGCTTTGTCTTCTCCCCCCAACCTCCCACAATTGTAATGATGACCGGACTCCAAGGGAGTGGGAAAACCACCACCACCGCCAAACTTGCCTATCAATTGAAATTGAAGGGGAAAAAAGTTTTAATGGTAGCCTCAGACCTCCAAAGGTTTGGAGCGGTGGAGCAGTTGAAGCAGTTGGCGGAGCAGAATGGATTGGATATTTTCTATAAAGAAGGGGCAACCAATCCGGTTGAGGTAGCGGAAGAGGGGGTAAAATTTGCCCGGGAGAAACTTTACGACGCAGTAATTATCGATACAGCCGGACGATTGGCTATCGATGAGCCTTTGATGGAGGAGTTGAAGGAGATAAAAGAGCGGGTCAATCCCGATGAAATTTTTTATGTTGCCGACTCTTTGACCGGAAAAGATGCCATCAATACCGCCCGGCAATTCAATGAAAAAGTTGGAATTACCGGGGTAATTTTGACCAAATATGATGGGGATAGTAAAGGGGGAGTAGCTTTGAGTATTGCCCATCAAATTGGGAAACCCCTCCGGTTTTTGGGGATAGGGGAGAAGATTCAAGATTTGGAGGTTTTTATCCCCCAACGGATTGTCTCCCGGATTATGGGGGCGGGGGATATTGAAGGGTTGATTGAAAAGACCTCATCTGTAATAGATGAAAAAGAAGCCAAAAAGATGACCCGGAAATTGAAAAAGGGGGAGTTCAACTACAATGACTTTCTCCAATATATGGAGAAGGTGCAGAAAATGGGGAGTATGAAAAACATTTTGGGAATGATTCCGGGAATGTCCGGAATTATGAAACAATTGGGGGATATCGATTTGGAAAACTCCCGGGAGATAAAACATATCAAAGCAATGATAAACTCTATGACCCCCAAAGAGCGGGAAAATCCCCGGCTTTTGAAAGAGTCCGCCTCCCGCCGTCGCCGGGTCGCCCGGGGTGCCGGATTGAGTGTGCAAGAGGTTAACCGGATAAATAAACAATTCCAACAAGCAGCAAAAATGGCTAAAAAATTGAGCGGGAAAAAACTCCCCGATATTAAAGAGTTGATGGCAATGGCTCAAAGGTTGAAGTTCCAGTAACAGGGGGGAAAGAGGATTCTATTCCCTTTTTATCTCCTCTTTTTATTTATTTTTTCCCTTTCGTTTGGAAATTGGAAGTCAATTGGAAAATAGGGGAGAGAAAGGAGTTAAAAGATGTTTGTAGATAAAGTAGAGTTAATTTTAAAGTCGGGGAAAGGGGGAGCCGGGTGTGTCAGTTTCCGCCGGGAAAAGTTTATTCCAAAAGGGGGACCCGATGGGGGAGATGGGGGAAAGGGGGGTGATGTAATTATCTACTGCGACAACAATACCGATACTTTAGCCCATCTCAAGGGAAAGAGGGTCTTGAAGGCAAAAAATGGACGCCCGGGGGAAGGGAAAAAGAAACACGGGGCAGATGGGGAGGATTTGATTGTGGTGGTTCCTCCGGGGACAATTATTAAAGAGAAAGAGACCGGAAAAGTTTTATTGGAGTTGACCCAACCGGGGGAGAGAAGGGTTTTATTGGAAGGGGGAAAGGGGGGATTGGGAAATTGGCACTTTAGAGGTTCCCGGAACCAAGTTCCCCGGTATGCCCAACCGGGGGAGCCGGGAAAAGAGTTGAAGGTAATAATCGAGTTGAAACTTATTGCCGATGTGGGACTGGTAGGATTTCCCAACGCCGGCAAATCTACCCTTATTTCTGCCCTCTCCAATGCCCGTCCCCAAATAGCCAATTACGAATTTACCACTTTGACACCCAAACTGGGGGTGGTGGAAATTGGCGATGGAAACCAATTTGTAATGGCGGATATTCCCGGTATTATTGAAGGGGCAAGTGAAGGGAAAGGGTTGGGATTGGAGTTTCTCCGCCATATTGAAAGGACTAAAGTGATTCTATTTGTAATAGATTTACTCTCCTATCGCGACCCGGTCTACCAGTGGAAAAGTCTAAAAAAAGAACTCCGGAAATATAGTCCCCAACTTGCCCAACGGCGGTGGGGAATTGCCCTCAATAAAGTGGACGGGGTGGAACCTTCCCAAGTGGAGGAAGTTTTGAAAAAATTGGGGTATATCCCTACTTCTCCCCAATTTGGAGCAGACCCTTCCTATCCTGCCTATTTTGGAGAAAAAGGGGAATTTGTTCTTCCGATTAGTGGAGCCACTGGTTTCAATTTAAAACCCCTCAAATTTGCCCTTTGGAATTTGATTCAAAAGGCAAAAGAGGAAGAGGATAAGGGAGAAATTGAAGAAGGAACAAATTTTTAGACATTCACTGGAGTGGGGAAATTTTAGGTGGAATTCTCCTCCTCTATTTCCAATTCCAGAGAAGTTAAATACATCTCTTCCCCATCAATTACTTGAATATCGGAAGAGTTGCAATTGGGGCAGAGATAGCGGGGTTTATCTCCCAAATTGGACTCTTTTCCACACCGGTTACATTTAATAATTACCGGTTGATTATGGATTATCAGTTGGGCAGTTTGAGCCAAGGTCCCCTCCCGGAAGAGTTCAAAAGCCCGAAGAAGTAAATCGGGCTCTACTCCGCTCAACACCCCAATTTTCAATTCAATTTTGACCACCTTTTTTGCCCCTTGTTTTTGGGCGTGCTCCTCTACTATTTGGAGGAGAGAGTCTACAATTGAATATTCGTGCATATTTTTCCTTTCCAAATTTTCCATAACTTTTCCCTCTCCCATTGAAAAGTTCAAGTTCCGTTGGAGGGAAATAGCTTCTATTTTACTTTACAATTTGAATAAACAAATTGGAACAAATAAAAAAAAGGAGAAAGAACAAAAGAGGGGAAGGAGTAGAATGGAAAGGGGTTAATCCAGTTTGGGACAGGAGAGCTCTACATAAATTTTGAAAGTATCCCCCTCTTCGTTTACAAAAAAGCGATGTTTCTTGCAGAATTCCGCATTCATTTTATTTACCAGTTTTAAAGCCTCCAACTCTGCCTCTTCTTTGGATTGGAAAGTTTTGGGGAGTTCAATCCCACTCCGCTTAAAACATCCACACTGCTTTTCAATTTCGATTTTATACATTTTTGCCTCCTTCTATTGATATAAAAGTTTAGGGTGTATTTTATCTTCCCTTTATTTCTTACGCCCAAAAATCCTCGGGAATAAGATATTCTTCTACCGGTTTTCCCCCTTGAATGTGCTCCTTTAAAATCCGCTCTATCTTCTCTTTGGTCAAATTTACATACATATACTCCCCGGGTTCAACCAACATTACAGGTCCAAATCCACACCGGTTGAGACATCCGGTAGGAATAAGCCAATTGGTAAAGGGATCGATACCCAACTCTTCCATTTTTTGTTGGGTAAACATAAAAAGGTCTCGGGTTCCTTCCCGGACACAACTGGGTTTTGGAAAGTGGGGAGGTCTCTCAACTTGACACATAAATAAAATATTTTTAGGTTTTGGCATAGGTCCCATTGGGTTCATTTTATCTCCTTTTGAAATGTGGTAAAGAAATAGGACAAAATAGGTTTTATTTTATAGCAAAATCTACTCTCCAAATCAATTGGAAGAGAGTTTTATAAGAGAAATTTGGGAAAAGAGAAACAAAAATGGAAAGGGGGAAAAATTAGGCGGTCAACACCCGGATTTTTTGGGAGTTTAAATTTCGGCGAAGGGTCTCTTCAATTACAAAAAGGGTGGCTCCACTTGCCATTGAACAGACAGAGCAAGCACCCCCATATTTTAAATAGACCTCAACTTCTCCATTTTCTTTCTCTTTGATATCTACTATTTCTACAAATCCTCCATCTGCTGCTAAAACTGGTTGAACCTCTTTTTTAATCACCTCTTCAATTTTTTCTATCTTTTCTTTCAGAGGAAGCTGGTCAAAATTATCCACCGCCATTTTGGAAACCTCCATAAAAAGTTGTGTAGCTTGAAACTTCCAATAAGAAGTGGAAGGATTATAGCATAAAAAGGTTTAAAGTAATAGGCACTCTTTTGGCACTTTATCATCATATAATTTTATAGTATTTTAACATAGGGTCAATAGACTCTTAACTTTTGAGACAAAGGATTTGTAATGAAAAAAATTTGGTGGGCTGTATTGGGGGGGGCAGTTTTGGGGATGGGTATCTCTTTTGTAGCAGCAGTGTTGGTAGATAAAACTGGACAACCCCAATTTTGTACCAGTTGTCACGAAATGAAACCGATGGGGGAGAGTTTCAAATTTAGTGTCCACGGCGGTAACAATCCCCAAGGATTTTCCGCCCACCACTGCACCGATTGCCATCTTCCCCACGACTCTTTGATTGGATATTTGTGGAAAAAAGGGTTGAGTGGACTCCGGGACGGATTAGCCCATTCCGGATTAATTAAAAGGGTAGATTTCAAAGAAAATTTCTGGGAAATGAAAAAATATACCTTTGATAGCGGTTGTTTAAAATGCCACGAAGGTATAAAAGAGCCTGAAAAAGCTGTTGGATTGTCAAGCAATATTAAAGAAATTCACGAAAAATATTACTGGGAGCCCAAAAAAGCAGGAAAAGATATCAGTTGTGTAAGTTGCCACAACGACTACACCCATCCCAACTTTGCCCACCCCAATCTGTTGGAAAGATTGGATAATCAAAAAGAAGAGTAATTCTCTCTATTTTTTCAGTTTCCCCCTTTTTTTCCTATCTTTTTGTCAATTTGTATAATAATTTGAAGGGTAACTCCTTTTCAACTTCTATCTCCAATTCTCTCTCTATCGATAGTTTTCCCTTTTCCTATTGTTATAATTTATTTGAAATTTAATTCTTATGTGGAAAAAGGAGGGATTTATGCGGAAATTAATGGTTATGTTGGCAACTGCCTTGGTGTTATTTGGTTTTGATTGGAGTGGAAAAGTCAATTGGGCAATGGGATATCAACAGGCTAAACAATTGGCTCAACAACAAAATAAATTGATTTTTGTAGATATTGGATTGACCCATTGCCCCCCGTGCCGATATTTGGCTCAACATGTCTATACCGATGAAAAAGTAGCGGATTATATCAACAAACATTTTATCCCGGTCTTCTATTTGGCAGATCAAGATAGACTTCCCCCTGAAGTAGCCAACTATTTCACCGGAACTACTCCAACTATTCTTTTTATCAAACCCAATGGAGAGCTTTTGACTTCCTTTATTGGAAGTAGACCTCCGGCAATTTTTCTCCAAACCCTAAAACAGGTGGAGAGCAAATTTAAAGGGAGTAAATAAAAATGGGTGAGAACCAAACCCCCAATTTGATGAAAAAACTTTTCAATTTCTTCTTTTCTTTGGAGATGGCTCTATTCCTCTCCATTCTCTTCTTAATTGCCCAATGGCAGGCTACCCTTTTTGGAAGTTTGGAAGAGGCGTGGAAATATGTGTATGAAACCAAATGGTTTGAAGGATTGATGTGGCTTTTGGGAATAAATTTGATTGGGGTAATGTGGCGGTTTAAAACCTACAAAAAACCTCCCATTTTTCTCCTCCACTTCTCAATTATTGTAATTCTTTTGGGGGCAGGGGTTACCCGCTATTTTGGGTATGAAGGGACTCTCCATTTGAGGATAGGGGAGACCAAATCCCAAATGATGCTCCAGAAGAGTAAGAGTAAACCTTCTGAAGTGGAGCCCTTTGATTTGGGATTTCAAGTTCGACTGGATAAGTTTCAGGTTCAAAAATATCCGGGAAGTATGCAACCCAGTAGTTATGATAGTTGGGTTACAATCATCGATGGGGAAACAAAATTCAAATATCATATCTATATGAACCACATATTGGTTTATAAAGGGTATCGATTCTATCAAGCCAGTTACGATCCAGATGAGAAGGGAAGCATTTTGTCTGTAAACCACGACCCGGGAATGTATATTACCTATTTGGGATATGCCCTTTTGGCGATCGGGTTTATCTGGAGTATGCTCTACTCCAGAAGTAGATTCCGGGCAACTATCAAAGCCTTGAGGAAGAGTGGACTTTTTGGGATTCTGACTTTTCTGGGGGTTATCGGATTGGCGACAACTCCTCTCCACGCCTTTTCGGTAGAGGAGTATACCAAAAAGTCGGTAAAACCGGCAGAAGAGTGGTCTAAAGTTTTGGTGCAAAGCCGGGGGAGAATTGAGCCGATGGATACCCTCGATTTGGATTTGGTGCACAAAATGGTGCGGAAAACCAAATTTATGGGTATGAATTACAACCAGATTGTGGCGGGTATGGTTGCCTATCCGGAGGAGTTTCAAAAATTACCCCTAATTTATGTGGGACACCCTAAAATTAGAGCCCTTTTGGGAATTACCGGCAAATATGCCCCCTACAATCTCTTTTTTAACCCCAATGGAGATTTCAAATTCTCCAAAGAGATAGACCACGCCCTCAAAACCCCCGATAAAGAGCGGAGTAAATTGGATAGGGAGTGGCTAAAAATAAATGAACGGGTCTATATCGCCTTTTCAATCTACACCGCCCAGATTTTCCGACTTTTTCCTACCCCCAACTCCAAAAAGATGAATTATCGGTGGTTCAGTGTAGCAGATATCCAAAAGGCAGTCCAAATGGGAATGTTGAACCCGATGGACGCCGGATTTTATCTCAACCTTTTCAAAGAGTTGGTAGATGGAGTAAAGGAGGGGAATCCTGAAAAGGTGAAAGAAGCCCGCGAAAAAATTTACCAACTTCAAAAAAATTTCAGTGGGGAGATTCTTCCCTCCCCCAATCGGATAAAATGGGAAATTAGATATAACCATCTCCAAATCTTCCCCAAATTGATAGGTATTTACTCAACTTTGGGGCTTATTGCCATCTTTTTGGGCTTTTTTGAAATTATCCGCCGGAAAAGATACCCTACCCTTGAAAAGTTGATTTGGGGTATCGGTTTTCTGGCTTTTCTCCTCCATACTGCCAATATGATTCTCCGGTGGTATGTGGCAGGACACGCCCCGTGGTCCGATGCCTATGAATCAATAGTATTTATTGCGTGGGGTAGTGGGTTGGCATCTCTAATTTTCTTCCGCAAATCGATGTTGGCTTTGGGGGCGGGGCTCTTTGTGGCAGGTATGTTTATGATGGTTGCCCACCTCAACAACATTGACCCCCAAATTACCAATATGGTGCCGGTGCTCAAATCCTACTGGCTCTTAATCCACGTGGCGGTAATTACCTCCAGTTACGGCTTTTTGGGGGTTGGGGCTATGTTGGGACTCCTCAACCTTATCCTTTTCCTCCTCAACCGGAATGGGGAGTTGGATTTTCAAATTAAGCAGTTGAATAATGTAATTTACATCGCCCTCTACATCGGATTGGCTCTCCTCTCTGTTGGAACCTTCCTCGGAGGGGTCTGGGCAAACGAAAGTTGGGGACGATACTGGAGTTGGGACCCCAAAGAGACATGGAGTCTAATTTCGATGATTGTTTACGCCATTGTTATCCACTCCCGAATGATTCCAAAAATGAGGGGAGAATTTATCTTCTCCTTAATGGCGTTCCTCTCCTTCTTCTTTATTCTGATGACCTATTTCGGAGTCAATTTCTACATCGCCCAAGGACTCCATAGTTACGGACAGGGAACCGCCGAAGGGTATTGGTGGATTAATATCATTTTTGCCGGAATGGGAGCGTGGATAGCGGTCGTGCTTTGGGGACTCTTTATGGCGGTCTGGAAAAAAAATCAAAATAAACAGGGAAAAAATAGAAAAGGAGGGGGGTGATGTATTTCGTAATTAGCTACAACTATCGGAATTCAGATGTTAATCTCCGCTCCCGACTCTCCCATTTGGAGCTCTCCCAGTTGGGAGGGTATCGGGAGGTCTTTCTTTTGAAAACTTGCAATAGAATAGAGTTTCTTTTCAACCGGAAACCCAATTTGGAAAAACTTTATCGGGATATTCTCTCCCCCTATCTGACCCCCCAAGAGTTTGAAAATGGGGAGTTTTATCAAGGGGAAGAGGCGGTTTTCCATATTTTTAAAGTCGCCAGTAGCCTCGATTCTATGGTGGTAGGGGAGACCCAAATTACCGGACAATTGAAAGAGGCGTTTATGGAGGCGTATGAACAGGGATTTGTGGGAAAAGATTTGACCCGCCTTCTCCACTTCTCCTTTAAATGTGCCAAACGGGTGCGGAATTTGACCCATATTTCCGAAGAGCCGGTAAGTGTTGCCAGTATAGCAGTAAGGGAGGCAAAGAGAATTTTGGGGGATTTGAGCGGATATAGTGCAGTGGTGGTTGGAGTAGGTGACACCGCCCGGATTGTCTGTAAAAATTTGGTAAAAGAGGGGGTCAATATTTTACTGGTTAACCGGAGTATTGAAAACGCCTTTGCCCTCCGGGAAGAGTTGGGAGATGAGGTAAATATAGATGTTCACCCTTTGGACGCACTCCCAAAACTTTTAAATAGTTATCGACTTCTCTTTACTGCTACCTCCGCCCCCTACCCTATTATCCGCCAAAAGGATATCAAAGAGACAAAATTCCACCGGCTCTGGTTCGATTTGGCGATACCCAGTGATATTGAAGGGGAAATAGGGTGTCCCAATATTCAAATTGTCAGGGTGGACGATTTAAAGGAGATAAGTGAAGCCAACCGGCGACACCGGGAAAAACAGGTTGAAGAGGGTCTCCGACTTCTCCGCCGGTGTGTTCAAGAGTTTTATGAATATCTCCAGATGGTCTCCATCGAGCCGGTAATAAAACTCCTCCACCAAAAGGCGGAGGAAGCCTCCCGTCAAGCTTTGAAAACTGCAATTAAGAAAAAGTATATCCCCAAAGAGATGGAGAAAGAGGTTGAGCAGATTTTAAAAAGTGCCTTTAAAAGATTTCTCCACAACCCCAATATTGTTCTCCGGAAAATGGCAAACAATCCGGAAGTGGATATTTTTGTTTCGGTGCTCAAACGGCTCTTTGGGAGTAACTCCGCCGATTTGGATATCAACCGGTGCGAATACCACATTGAAAAGGGAATTTTTAAGTAATTTCTTTCCTTCTTTCCCTTCTCTTTTGCCCCTTTCAAAAATTTTCGAAAATTTCCGGAGGTGGAATTTGCTCCAAAAGGAGAAAATTGGGGAAAAAGAGAGGAAAAATACCCTCTTCTTTCTCCATTGGTCAACCTCAACTGAAAAATAGGGAAAAATTGTTTTTGTAAAGAAAAATCCTTTTATTTAGCTCCCCTTTGGGGTTTTCAGGTTGCAAATTTTCAACTCCCTCTATTTTCCTTTTTTTCCATCATTTCCATCTCCTCCTCTTGCCACAAATTACTCCTTTTACCTCTATTCTGTTTTTTCCAAATTTTTCTGGAAGTAATGGAAAAAAAGAGAAAGTTTCCCCGGGAAAACTTCAATTTTTAAAATCCATACCTTTTCATTGCGGAGCGGGCTTCCCTATCCAATTCCCGCTCCTTCAAAACCCTCCGTTTGTCGTGGAGTTTCCGCCCTTTGGCAACTGCTATCTCCAGTTTGGCAATATTTCTATCATTGAAATAGAGCCGGGTCGGAATTAGG
>PUXY01000052.1 GCA_009659955.1 Campylobacterota bacterium
TCCACTGGAGGGGAGTGGAATTGGGACTAATCAAATTTATCCAATTGGAAAAAAGCAGAGTTTGGAATTGGGGAGGAGTTGAGAGTAAAGAATTTAAAAATAGAGGAATCTTTAAGGGGTTGAGGGGGGAAATTTCCAATATCCCAATAATTGGAACCGGATTTTGGGAGAGGGGAGTTGAAAAAGGGAAGTTGAAAAGAGGGAGAGGAGGAGGGGAGACAAAATTGAATAAGTTGGAGGAGAGGTCTGGGAAACATCAACAAAATTGACAAATTAAATTAAAAAATCTAAATTAAGGAAAATGGAAGAATTGAAGAAGAAGAAGAAAAAAATCTTAAGGGGAAAAGGGGAGTAAAAATTAATTTAAGGGAGATAGCTTTCCAGATAGCGGGTGTCGTAGTTTTGGGAAAGGAAATCGGGGTTCTGGAGCATTTTCAAATGGAAAGGTATGGTAGTTTTTATTCCGGTAACCCTGAACTCATTTAAAGCCTCTTTCATTACCGCTATAGCCTCCTCCCGGGTCTCTCCCCGGGTGATAACTTTGGCAATAAGGCTATCGTAATAGGGGGGGATAATGTAACCGGCGTAGATATGGGTATCGATTCGGACATCTTTTCCACCGGGCAAATAGAGTTTTTGGATTTTACCGGGGCTTGGGATAAATTTTTCGCTATCTTCTGCAAGGATTCGGCACTCTATAGCGTGTCCTTTAATCTCTATCTCCTCCTGTTTGGGGAGTTTTTCCCCCTCCTCAATCCGGAGCATCCACTCCACAATATCTATTCCGGTAACCATTTCGGTAACCGGGTGCTCCACTTGGAGGCGGGTGTTCATCTCCATAAAGTAGAAGTTTTGATTCTCATCTACCAGAAACTCCAAAGTTCCGGCACTATAGTAGCCTATCTCTCTCCCGGCTTTGACTGCAGTTTCCAGTAATTTTTTCCGGGTTTCGGGGCTTAAAAAGGGGGAGGGAGTCTCCTCAATCAATTTCTGGTGTCGCCGTTGGATTGTGCAATCCCTCTCCCCCAAATGGATAACATTTCCGTGTTTATCTCCCAAAATCTGAACCTCGATATGGCGGGGTTTGGAGATAAATTTTTCAATATAGATACTGCTATCTCCGAAAGCGGTTTTGGCTTCACTTTGGGCGGCTAAAAAGGCATTTTCCAAATAGCTCTCCGATTCAACCACCCGCATACCCCGCCCTCCCCCTCCACTGACCGCTTTCAAAATAATGGGATAGCCTATCTCTCTGGCAATTTTCCGGGCTTCCTCCACCGATTCGACCACCCCTTCACTACCGGGAATAACCGGAATTCCCGCCTTTTTCATCACCTCTTTGGCTCGGCTTTTGTCTGCCATCAACTCCATAACTTCCAGACTGGGTCCCAAAAACCGGAGTCCGTGTTCCCGGCAAATCTCAATAAAGTTCCGATTTTCACTCAAAAAGCCGTAGCCGGGGAAAATGGCATCACATTCGGTAACTTCCGCCGCGGTAATAATTGCCGGAATGTTGAGGTAGCTTTTGGAGGGGTCGGCGGGACCTACACAGACTCCCCCCTCGGCAAACTCCAGATAGAGGGCATCTTCATCGGCTTTGGAGTAGATGCAGACCACATCTCTCCCCAGTTTGTGGAAACTCCGGATACCCCGGAGGGCTATCTCCCCCCGGTTGGCGATTAAAATCCGCTCAATCTTTTTTCCCATTTAGACCCTTTTTACCCGGAATAGGGGAGTATCAAACTCAACCGGTTGTCCATCTTCCACCAAAACTTCCAAAATTTCGCAATCAAACTCCGCTTCCAACTCATTCATAATTTTCATTGCCTCAATAATACAGAGGGTTTGTCCCTTCTTTACCCTATCCCCCACCCGGACATAGGGGGGAGAGTCGGGACTGGGGGCTTGGTAAAAGGTTCCCACCATTGGGGAGGAGATAATCTCCCCCTCCTCTTTGGGGGAGGTGTCGGAGGAGCTATTTCCCCCTTGGGTGGAGGTGGAAGGGAGGGGTTGGGGAGTGGTTTGGGCAGTGGGGGTAGGGGCAATAGGGGGAGTTGAAGGGGAGACAACTTCCGGCGTGGTTCTATTTTTATCCAAATAGATTCTAAATTCTCCGGTTTCCAACTCCAAAATTTGACTTTGGGACTTATCAAATGCCTTCAATAACTCTTTTAACTCTTTCAATTCCATTGGAATTCTCCTTCTCAATAGTTGGTGGAAATGATAGCAAATTACCTCCCCCCTTTCCGGGCTTGGGCTATCAACTTTTCTGCCAATCTTTTCCCATTTCTTACACAATCGTTGAGACTTACTCCCCCTTTCCAATTTCCCAAAAGATGAACTCCAATTTTGAGAGCCTCCTCCTCAATTTGAGCTACCAATTCCCGATGGTGGAGTCCGTAAATGGGAATTCCTTTTTTATGGAGAATTCCCCATCTGATTTTGGGGGAGGTGGCACCGGTTATTTCCGCTACCCCCTTTTCTCCCATTTCAATTACCTCTTCCAAACTTTTTTGGGCAATTTCCGGAAATCTTCCCCCTCCCACCATTACCCTAATTCCATTCCGATGGGGAAAAATATATTTATCCATCAAAATTCCCAAAGTGGGGGAATCGGTGGTTAAAATTCCAAATCCCTCCGGTTGAATCTCCCGATAATCCAATCCCACAACCCCTATCGGGTTATATTTTATGGAGTTTAGAAGTTGATTAAGTCGGGGATAACTTTTTAAAATTTGGGCAGTGGCATAGGCTGGAGTCGCCAAAATAACCTCATCAAACTCCTTTAACTCTTCCAACTCTTTAATCTCTTTTAAAACAAAATTGCCGGAAGTTTTAGAGATAATTCCCTCTATCAATTGGGAAACCCCCCGGGGAAAAGAGTGGAGTTCTCCTTTGGGAGCTCCTCCCCTTCCCAATTTCATCATACCTTTAATTAAGCTTCCATACTGGCACTCCACCTCCTTAATCCGGGGAAAGGCGTTGGAGACCGAAAGTTGGGCGGGAGTTGCCCCATAAATTCCTGCAACCATCGGGGTAATAAATCGCCGGGTAAACTCCTCCCCCAATCGACGGCGGGAAAACTCTTCAATGGTTTCATCTTTGCAGTTTTTGGGAATAAAAATCTCCCCTGCCACCCTCAATTTTCCCCAAAAAGAGAGAATAGGACTGGTTAAAAACTCTTTGGGAGAGCCGGGGAGTCTAAAAAGCCTCCGTTGGGAGGAGTCATAAATAAATCGCTTTTTACTATTTTCATTGGCAGGGATTGGCTCCACCCCCACATCTTCACAGAGTTGAAGGGTTTCGGGAGTATTATTGAGAAACCCATTTACCCCTTCTTCAAAAAGATACTCTCCCACTCTCCGGGTAAAGGCTTTTCCTCCCCACTTCTCCTTTTCAAAAATAGTTACTTCAAACTCCCTTTGGAGATAAAAACCGGCGGTTAATCCACTTATTCCTCCCCCTACAATTGCCACTCTCCTCCGTCGACTCCCCATTTTTTACTCCTTCTTTGAAAACTTTCTCCGGTAAATTACAATTCCTATCCCCACCCCTATCAAAAAGAGACTCAAAATCTGCCCCATTGTAAGCCACCCTACAATAAATCCCAATTGGGGGTCTGGCTCCCGCCAAAATTCACAAATAAACCGGGCAATTCCGTAGGTGATTAAATAGACCCCTATCAACTCCCCCTCCACCCTTTGAAATTTCCGATGGTAAAAATAGACAACCAAAAAGGTAACCAACCCCTCCAAAAACCCCTCATAAAGTTGGGAAGGGTGGCGGAGGGTTCCATTTACATAAATTCCCCACGGCACATCGGTTACCCGCCCCACCAACTCCTGATTTAAAAAGTTCCCTATTCTACCGAAAATATATCCTACTGGCACCGCCAACCCTGCCAAATCGGCAAGTTTCCAAAGGTTCCGATTTTTCAATTTGCCGTAAAGGAGGGTGGCAATCACCCCTCCTATTATCGCCCCGTGGTAGCTCATTCCTCTAATTCCCACAAACTCCCCATTTCGGAAGGGGTTGAACATCTCCCACGGGTGGAGGAGATAGTAGCTATTGTCGGGGACATAGAAGAGGAAAAATCCAATTCTTGCCCCCAAAATTATGCCCACCTCCAACCAGATAAAATACTCCTCCACCACCTCTTTGGGCACCCCCAACTTTGGGGCAAATCGGAGGGCAGTCCAAAATCCCACCCCCAAAGCCAAAATATACATAATCCCATACCAATGGACTTTTATCTCCCCTATGGAAAAGGCTATTGGATTGAAATGTTGGTAAATATGGTTCCAGAATTCCAAAATCCCACCCCTTTATCGATTTTTTACTACTTGTGGAGAGTTCTGAAAAAATTATACCCCCTCTCCTTCCGGTTTCCAAATGGTGCGGGAGGAGAGAAAAGGAATAGAGGAGGAAAAATAGGAAAAACGGAGCTGGAAGAGGAAAGTTTTTATCGGGAAAGAGGGCGGAGGAGGATAACCCCCTCCGCCGTTCCGTCGGTTCTCATCCCAGTGGGAAGAGGAGGGGAGAAAGTTCCCCCGGCGGAGAGAAGATGTGAAGGTAGCCCCCCAGTGGATAAATTACTCCTAAAAAATTAGAAGGAAATTAAAAATGGAAATTATAACTGGAGAAAAATTGGGAATTTGAAAAGCAAAAATTGAAAAAGAAAAGTGGTGATATAATTGGAGAATGGAAAGAGGAAGTAAATAGAAAAAGATTTTCCCTAATTATCGCCTCTTTTGTAAGGAAAAAAACAATCGGTTTCAAATACTGACAAAGAGGAAACGGGAAAAATCCCAATTTGTAAAAAGGAGAGAAAGATGGTGTGCGGAATTGTGGGGTTGGGGTTGATGGGAGGAAGTTTTGCCTTGGCAACCCGGGATTATTTTGATTCAATTGTAGGGGTTGATATTAACCCCTCCCATCGGGAGACTGCCCTCCGATTGGGGTTGGTCGATGCAATTGCCCGGGTAAAAGATTTACGGGAGGTAGATGTAATTTTATTGGCAACTCCCGTCCGGGGGATTGTGGCAACTCTAAAGGAGTTGGCTCAATTGGAGTTACCCCAAGAGACTACAATTTTAGATTTTGGCTCCACCAAAGAGCGGATTGTAAAGGAGTGTCCTCCCCAAATCCGCCCCCAATTGGTGGCGTCCCACCCGATGGCGGGGAAAGAGTATTCGGGACCTTTGGCGGCAATTCCCGACCTTTATCAAA
>PUXY01000053.1 GCA_009659955.1 Campylobacterota bacterium
GAAAAAGGAGGATTTGGTAAAAGGTTTCGACCCCAACTGGCTCCACCCCGGTGCCCGCCGAGCCCTCAAAGAAGCGGGGTTGATTAAATAAGATAAATTTTTCCCTTTCCAATCGCCCAATTTCCCCTCTCTTTCTTACAGAATAGAGAAGAATTTTCCAAAACTAAAAGTTTTTTTCTCCATCTCAACCCTTGCCTCTTCTCCAAAATTTTAAAGTTTTCTGCCCCTTTTCCATTCCGGGGGAGAGATGGGAAGGAAATTCCCCCGGGGGAGGATTTTTGCCAGTGTATCTCCATCGATGTGGGGAAAGTATACTCCAAAATTGTTACCCACTCCGGTAATTTGAAGGGCATTTTTTAAATCGGAGAGGGGGAGGGGGGAGGAGGGAGGAGTCGAAATTGGAAAAAGTATCAAAGCCATCGGGGGAGAGAGAATTTATCTCCCCTTGGGAGAAAAAAGGGGGAAATCGGCAGTTGGAGAAGGGTGAGTCTCCGCCGGTTTTCCACCCCCTCTATCTGCAAAATAGACCGTTCCAAATTCCACTCCCCTTCCTCCTTTCCTACTCTCCCTTTCCTCTGGAAAATTTCTCTTTTTTTCTTTTTCCTTTTGTCTGGGACTTGCTCCTATAAAATCTATCGATACTTTAAATTGACTCCCTTTTTTACTTATTCCCCTTCTGAAATTTTCCACAAGAGAGACCAACTCCAATTTGAAAGGGGAAATGGAAACTCTTTCCCCAACTTTTGAAAGGAGTTATTCCCATTCCCCTAAAGGGTTAACATTTACTTTTTATCCTTGGAAGATAAAAGTTGTCGGAAGGGAAAAAGGGAGTAAAAACGACCAAAAGAGAAAAGAGTCCCACTCCAGAGGGAAAGAAAAAGGAAAATTGATGGACAAATTTCTCCGGCGGGGGGTGGAGGAGGGAATAATTACCCTTGAGCAAGCACAAAAGTTGGAGGAGTTGAAAAAACGGGAAAGATTTACCCTCTCCTCCCTTCTGATTTGGGGAGGGGGGATATTGGCGGTGGTCAGTGTAACAATTTTTGCCGGGTGGGGATTTTTTAAATATGGGTATTGGGTCTCCACTTTGGGGAGTCTGGTTTTGATGGGACTTTTTAGCTTTTTTACCTTTAAAATCGACCACCCCAAAGCCCGGGGGGTGTTGGGGCTAATTGTGGTGGCTTTGACCCCCCTTTTCCTCTTCTCCCTTTTGAAAAGTCTGGGTTTTTGGGAGGAACTCCACTCCTATCGGAACTACTATCGGTTAATCAATTTCCGATATTTAATTTTGGAGTTGGGGACAATCGGAATGGCTCTCCTCTATTACCGGAGGTTGAGGGCTCCGATTCTCCTCTTTCCGATAGCCTTCTCCCTCTGGTTTATGTCAATGGATATTACCGGACTTTTTACCAATTTGAGTTGGGAGGATAAAAAAATTATCTCCCTCATTTTTGGATTCTACACCCTGTTGATTGGGGTAAAGTTTGAAAAGAGGGAAAAGGGGAGTGGATTTTGGCTTTTCCTCTTTGGAGTTGCCCTCTTTTGGGGGGCGTTAACCTCCCTTCTCTCTACCAAAGGGGCGGAGGGGGCTCTCTATTTGGGGATAAATCTTCTCCTTCTGTTGGCGGGGATTGGGTTGGAGAGTGGAATTTTCCTCTTTTTTGGGGGGCTTGGGACTCTTCTCTACTTCTCCCATTTTGCCCATCTCTTCCAAAACTTTTTTATCTCCTCTTTTCTCTTTGCCGGGGCAGGGTTGGGGTTGATACTTTTGGGAGTCCGGTGGGAAAAGAGGGGACTTCCCACCCCCTTTCGGAAAATCCGTCCCCTTTTGGTTGAAATTGGGTCAACCCCCCTTTTCCAATCTCTCCTTTGGATTTTGCCGATGGTGGTAGGAATTCTCTATCTCCTCTTTTTCCGGACTCCACCCCGCCCCTCCCCCTCTCCGGCAAATCCCCAGACCCACCGGGAAGGAACTGCCCCAACCTCCTCCACTTCTTCCACCTCTTCCACCCCGGCGACCTCCCCCACCCCCCAAATTTCCTCCACCTCTTCCACCCAACCGGGGGAGAAGATAATTGTTATCCAGTGTGGAGACAAAAACTACACCCTTTTGGAGGTTCACCATATTAAAATTGTCTCCCCCGAAGGGAATAGGAGTCTGGAAACCCTTTTTATCTACAAAAATCGTCCCTACTACTCTATTTCCCAATTTAAAAGTGAAATGTGCTCCGGTGGAGGGAGTTTAAAAGGGAAAAGGTAGAAAATTGGGGGAAGGGGGGAAAGGGGCAAATTGGGGATTTGGGTTAAAATTTGAAAGTTTGTTTGGAAGGGGAGAAATTGGGGAGGGAGATTAAAAGGGGAGAATCTGGAGAAGGGTAAGAGAAGTAAAAAAACTATCAAAGTTGAGGTAAAGTAGAGGTTGAGAAAAGGTAAAAAAGATTTTGGAGCAACAAAGAGTGATAAAAAGGTAAAAGTTGAAAGGGGTGCAATGGGTGAACCAAAGTTGGGAGAGGTAGAGCATCGGCAACCGGACAAGGGGTTTGTAAATCAACTGCTCAATGATAAAAAAAAGTTGTTGACGGAAATCTATTTTGAAGTGGAGGAGTATTACTCCCGATTCTACCCGGAAGTGGTGGTTTTGATGGAGGTGGGGAGTTTTTTCGAACTCTACCAGTATGGAAACCGGGGGAAAGCCCGGGAAATTGCCAATCTCTTGAATCTCCAGTTGACCAAAAAAAATAAAACCATTCCGGTGGTAGATGTAAAAAACCCTTTGATGGCAGGGTTTCCCACCGGCGCATTGGAGCGGTATCTGGAGAGATTGGTAGATGAGGAGAGGTATACCATCGTATTGGTGCGTCAAAAGGGGGTGCCCCCCAAAATTACCCGATATGTGGAGGAGGTCATCTCCCCCGGGGTCAATCTGGACTACTCCAAAAGGCACGAAAACTATTTAACCGCCTTGACCATTGAAAGGGGGCGGGGGTATAGTGTCGGGTATAGTGCCGTCGATTTGAATACCGGCAAATGTTTTATCTATGAAGGTTACTCCCCCAAGGAAGACCCCACCTTTGCACTGGACGAACTTTTTCGACTACTCCAAACCTACCCCGGCTCCGAAATAATTTTAACCCTCCGGCGGGAAGCGGAGTGGGAGGAGGTGATCTCCTATTTGGAGTTGAAGGGGAAAAGTTTGGTGGAGAATCGGGGCTCTCTCCCAATAACCTACCAAAATGAGCTTTTTAAACGGGTTTTCAATATCCGCTCCCTCCTTACCCCCATTGAGGTAATGAATCTGGAAAAGTTCCCGTTGGCAACCGAAACTTTGGCTATTTTATTGGAGTTTGCCATTGCCCACAATCCGGAAATTGTCCAAAAGTTGCAGAAACCCCAACTTTTGGAGGATAGCCGATTTGTCTATTTGGGAAATAACCCAATTAAGCAGTTGGAGATTGACCGGGTTTTGGGGTTAATAGATTTTACCCGGACGCCGGTGGGAAAGAGGCTTTTGAAAGAGCGACTTTTTAATCCGATTAAAACCCCGGAGGAGTTGGAGAAGAGGTATACCCAGATTGAAAAAGTTAAAGGACGCACCCGGGGGTATCAAAGGGAGTTGGAAAAGATTTACGATTTGGAAAAGTTGGACCGGAGGATAAAGGTAAAACGGCTCCACCCCTATGAAATAGAGTTTCTCCTCTCCTCTCTGGAGGGGATAAAAGGGGTTCGGCTTCTGGAGGGGCGGAATTATGACCAGATTCAAGACTACCTCAACTTTCTCCACGGCAAATTTAAAATCGGGGAGATAAGTTCCCGATTGGGGCAAATCCGGGAAAATTTTCTCCAACCGGGGGTTGAACCGGAAATTGACCGGGTGGAGAAGGAGATCCAATATTACCGGGGGGAGTTGGAGAAACTCCGGCGGGGGATTGAAAAATTGGGTGATGTAAAAGTGGAGTTGAACCGGACTGACAAAGAGGGGTTTTATCTCTCCTTAACCAAAAATCGGTTCCGGGGAATTAAAGAAAAATTTTCCCAAACCTTTTTGGAAATTGATGGGGAGACCATTTTCCTCAAAGATTTGAAAGTGCGTCAATTGACCTCATCGGTCAAAATTACCGGCGGGAAACTGGAGGAGATTAGCGATAAAATTTTGGTGTTGGAGGTTAAACTCCTCTCAATGGTGGAGGAGAAATATTTGGAAATTTTGGAGGAGATGGAGAAAAAATTCCCCTACCTTCTCCAGTTGGCAGATGAGGTTGCCCAGATTGATGTGGCGGTGTCGGGGGCAATTGGGGCGGAAAAATTCAACTGGTGCCGTCCCAAAATTGGGGATAAACGGCTCTATCTCAAAGCCCTCCGCCACCCACTGGTTGAAGCCAACCAAAATAATGGAATCTATGTCCCCAACGATTTGGATTTTGACCAGTATCGGGGAATCCTCCTCTACGGAATCAACTCCTCCGGAAAAAGTTCCTTAATGAAGAGTGTCGGAATTGCCCTCTTCCTCGCCCAAAGCGGGCTTTTTGTGCCGGCGTCGGAAATGGTCTTTACCCCCTATGACTCCATTTTTACCCGGATTGAAGCCCGGGACAATCTGGCAAAGGGGCTCTCAACCTTTGCGGTGGAGATGTCGGAGTTGAAAAATATCCTCTCCCGGGCAACCTCCAACTCAATGGTGTTGGGGGACGAAATAGCCCACGGCACCGAAACCACTTCGGCGGTGGCAATTGTAGCCGGAGCGATTGTAAAATTGGCAAAAAAGGGAGCCAACTTCCTCTTTGCCACCCATCTCCATCAACTGGTTGAATTGGAGGAGATAAAAAATCTGCCGGGGGTAGTGGCAAAACATCTCCACGTCTATTATGATGGGGAAAAATTGATTTACGACCGGAAACTCCGGGAAGGGAGTGGGTCTACCCTCTACGGATTGGAGTTTGCCCGATCCATCGAAATGGATAAGGAGTTTTTGGAAATTGCCCGGAAAATTCGCTCCAAATTGACCAAAGGGGAAGGGGAATTGGAGCTTTTAACCCGGAAAAAACGGAGTCGCTACAATAGGGAGGTCTATATTACAACTTGTGCAATTTGTGGAAAACCGGTGGAGGAGGTGCACCATTTGAAGGAGCAGAAAAAGGGACGGGAAAAGGGGTTTGTGGAGCATATCCCCCTCCACCACAAATTTAACTTAATCCCCCTTTGTCGAGAACATCA
>PUXY01000054.1 GCA_009659955.1 Campylobacterota bacterium
CCGAAAGGATTCAGTTTAAAGCCTACTCGATAATTTCGATGGTTTTAGCTATTTTCATTTTCCCAATTATTGGACACTGGGTCTGGGTAGGTTGGTTACATAATAAAGGTTTCCACGACTTTGCCGGGGCAGCGGTTGTCCACTCTGTGGGGGCGTGGGTCGGATTGGTGGGAACCTGTATTTTGGGACCCCGATTGGGGCGATTCAGTAATAAAAAACATCTCTTTGTCCCCAGTAATTACAATTTTATTGTTTTCGGAACCTTCTTTCTAATTTTAGGGTGGTTTGGGTATACCGGGGGGAGTGCCCTAATGTGGCGTCAAGATATTCCATTAATTTTCTTAAACACCCTTTTGGGGGCGATTGGGGGGGGAGCGGCTGCAATTTTCCTCAATCTCTTTATCCAAAAAAATATGGATATTATTCTGGTCTCTTTCGGAATTATTGGAGGGTTGGTCTCAATCAGTGGAGGAGCCGATATTTTCTCCCCCGGGGAGGCGTTTTTTGTAGGTCTGGGCTCCGGAATGGTGCTCTATTTGGGTATGAAACTTTTGGCGTGGCTCAAAATCGACGACCCGGTAAATGTAATTGCCACCCACGGAATTGTGGGATTTTATGGGACACTTATTACCGGAGTTTTGGGACACCTCAACGGCTCAATGGATAGATGGAGATTTATAGAAGTTCAGTTTTTGGGAGGGGTGGTAATTTTCTTCTACTCTATTTTAATTGGGCTTATCACTTTTACCCTCTTGAAAAAAATAGGGTGGTTGCGGGTATCCAAAAAACACGAAGTTATGGGACTCAATATTACCGAACATAATGCTAAACTCCCGTGGATTGATATTATCGAAACCATTATTAAAATCCACCGCACCGGCAATTTGAAATTGAGAATCCCCGAAGAGCACGGAAGTGAAGCGGGGGTTGTGGCAAACTTTATCAATAATCTTTTGGTGGAGTTGGAGCGACGGGAGGAGGTTTTGGAGCGGTTGGCTACTACCGACCAACTTACCAAAGCATTCAACCGGTTGGCGTTTGAGAAAATTTTGGACTCCTCCACTTTGGGGCATCAACACTATACTATCGGAGTTATCGATATCGACAAATTTAAACAGATTAATGACAAATATGGACACCCGGTGGGAGATGAAGCTTTGAAAGTGTTGGCTCAATTGATTCAAGAGGAGTTGAAAGATGGAGACGCACTGGTGCGGTGGGGAGGGGAGGAGTTTATTGTCTTTATGCCCAATCGGGAGTTGAAGGAGGGGGGAGAATTTTTGGAGAAAATCCGGAAAAAAGTGGAACGGCACACCTTCCCAGTTTTCAAAAAGATGACCATCTCCGGCGGGGTCGCCTCCCATCAATTCTCCGATGACACCTTTGAAAAAGTTTTCAAACGGGCAGATGATGCCCTCTATCTTGCCAAAGAGAATGGACGGAACCAAATTTGGATAGATTACTTTGGGCGGAAAATGCCCTTTCTTCAATTTTTAAAACACTTGAAAAAAAATAACTAACCTCCCCCATTTCCCTTAAATTTATCTTTTTTTCCCAACTTCCCCAACTTTTCCCCACTTTTTTGCTATAATTCCTTCCCCCCAAACCCTTGGGAGTCTTTGCATAGGGAAAAATCTCTTTGCAAGGACTGGTTACCGGTAACCTGACGGGGAATTTTTTCAAGGAGTTGCCAATGAAGGTGAGAGCATCGGTCAAAAAGATTTGCCCCAAGTGCAAAGTTGTAAAGCGGAAGGGGATTGTGCGGGTAATTTGCGAAAATCCACGGCATAAACAGAGACAAGGATAGAGAATGGCACGGATTGCAGGGGTAGACTTGCCCAAAAAGAAAAAAATCGAATATGCACTCCCTTACATCTACGGGATTGGACTCACTTTGAGCCGGAAAATTTTGAAAGATACCGGCATCGACCCAGAAAAACGGGTATATGAGTTGAGTGAAGAGGAAGTTGCTATTTTGAACCGGGAGATTCAAAATAACTACATTGTGGAAGGGGAGTTGCGGAAACAGGTGCAATTGAATATTAAAGAGTTGATGGATATCAAATGTTACCGGGGACTCCGCCACCGGAGAGGTTTGCCGGTCCGGGGACAACGGACTCGAACCAATGCCCGGACCCGGAAGGGTAAACGGAAAACCGTTGGGTCAAAAAGTAAATAAAGGGGTATGAGCGATGGCTAAAAGAAGAAAACTGGTAAAAAAGAAAAAAATTAAAAAACAGGTTGCCCGGGGGGTTGTCTATATTGCCGCCACCTTCAATAACACCGTAATTACCGTTACCGATGAAATGGGAAATGTTCTCTGCTGGAGCAGTGCTGGAGCATTGGGGTTCAAAGGAAGTAAAAAATCTACCCCTTACGCTGCCCAACAAGCAGTAGAGGACGCAATGAGAAAAGCTAAAGAGTATGGACTCAAAGAGGTGGGAATTAAAGTTCAAGGACCCGGCGGAGGACGGGAGACTGCAATTAAAACCGTTGGAGCAACCGAAGGAATTAGAGTTCTTTGGCTCAAAGATATTACTCCTCTTCCCCACAACGGGTGTAGACCAAGAAAAAGAAGAAGGGTATAACAATGGCAAGATATACAGGTCCAGTTGAAAGAATTGAGAGAAGATTGGGAGTTAGCCTTGAACTGAAAGGGGAGCGGAGATTAAAGGGAAAATCCGCTCTGGACCGACGACCTTACGCTCCGGGTCAACACGGACAACGGCGGACTAAAATTACCGAATATGGACTCCAACTCCGGGAAAAACAGAAATTGAAACATTACTATGGGGTTTTGGAACGGCAATTCCGCCGATTCTTTAAAGAAGCCAATCGGCAAGAAGGGTCTACCGGGGAAAACTTGATTAAACTTTTGGAAAGAAGATTGGATAATGTAGTTTACAGAATGGGGTTTGCTTCCACCCGGCGATTTGCCCGGCAATTGGTAACCCACGGACACATTTTGGTAAATGGACGGCGGGTAAATATCCCCTCCTATCTGGTAAAAGAGGGGGATAGAATTGAAGTCCGGGAAAAATCCAAAAATAACCCCCAAATTTTGGCATCTATCGAATTGACCAAATCCACCGGGTTGGTTCCGTGGGTCGATGTAGACCGGGATAAATTGGTGGGCGTATTCCAACGGATTCCAGAAAGAGAAGAGGTTCAAATTCCAGTAGATGAGCGGTTGGTAGTTGAGCTATACTCTAAATAATAGGGGCTAAAAAATGAAAAAATTGAAGAGTCAATTGGAGTTACCGGAACAGATTGAAATTAAAGAAAATAGCGATAAAAAATTGGTTGTAGAAATTGCCCCTTTTGAAGCGGGTTTTGGGGTGAGCGTTGCCCACCCAATCCGCCGAACTATTATCGCCTCCAGTCTCGGTTATGCCCCTATTGGGATTAGGATTGAAGGGGTTAAACACGAATTTGACTCCATCAAAGGTATGGTGGAAGATGTTGCCCGATTTATTATCAATTTGAAAAATGTCCGATTTAAATTTAAAGACCCGGAGAAAAAGGAGTTGATTGCCTCCTACTCCTTTGAGGGACCCCGGAAAATTATGGGGAAAGATTTAAATAACGACTCTGTAGAGGTGGTTAACCCCAATGAGTATGTGGCACAACTCAATGATGAGGCTAAACTTAACTTCTCCATTCTTCTCCGGAAAGGAATGGGGTTTGTGGCGGTGGAAAATTTCCGGGAAGATTTACCGGAAGGTTTCATCGGCATCGACGCCTTTTTCTCCCCGGTCAAACGGGTGCATTACACTATTGAAAATATTCTAATTGAAGATGACCCCACCTATGAAAAAGTTATCTTTGAAGTTGAAACCGACGGGCAACGGAAACCCTATGACCTTTTCAAAGATGCTTTGGAAAACTATTTGAAACATTTTATGATTCTGGATAAAACCTTTGGAGTTGGACTCATCAATAAAGATAGTGAAGTCGAATTGGGAGAAGAGTATAATATACTCTTTGACCGAATCGATAAAATGAAACTCCGAAGCCGGAGTTTTAACTCTTTAGACCGGGCTGGAATTAGATATATTGGTGAACTGGTTTTAATGGGTCGGGAGAAAATTATGAATATTAAAAATCTGGGACAAAAATCCTTTGAGGAAATTATGGAAAAAATGAAAGAAATAGGATTCCCTGTTGACCGACCTATTCCGGTTGAAATAAAAACTGCAATTGAAAAGAAAATTGCCCAACTGAAAAAGGAGACAGAATGAGGCATAGACACGGTTATCGGAAGTTGGGGAGAGATAGCGAACATCGGAGAGCCCTTCTCCGAAACCTCTCCTGCGATTTGATAGAGCACGGGAGAATTGAAACTACCGTAGCAAAAGCCAAAGAGTTGCGGAGATATATTGAAAAATTGATTACCCGGGCTAAAAATAACCCGGATTTCAACACCCATCGATATATTTACTCCAAATTGGGTTCAAATCAACGGGCAAAACGGAATACCAAAAAGTTGATTGAAGAGATTGCCCCCAAATATCGGGAACGAAACGGGGGATATACCCGGATTTTGAAAACCCGATTCCGACGGGGAGATGCTGCTGAACTCTGTATTATCGAATTTGTAGGAGAGTAATGATGGAAATTCCATTCTCCAACGAGGAGTTGAAAGAGGCAGTCTCCTCTGTATTGGAGGAGATTAGACCGATGCTCCAAATGGACGGCGGAGATGTAACCTTAATCGATGTGCGGAAACCAATTGTTTTCGTCCAGTTGCAAGGGGGGTGTGTAGGGTGTGCCTCTGCCGGGGCAACCCTCAAATATGGAATTGAAAAAGCCCTCAAAGAGAAGATTCACCCAGAATTGAAAGTTATGAATGTCCCCCACGGTTTTGAAGACCGATTGGACGAACTCCTAAAATACTCTTTCGGTATTTAACCCCCCCTTTCTTCCTTTTTTATTTACCCTTCTTTTTTTCAACTCCCCCGTTGGAGATGGAAGATTTCTCCCTTTTTTTTAGGTTAACCAGTTGAATAAAACTTAAATTTATTTAGATTTAAAGAACGAAAGCAAAAAAAGAAGAAATATCTTTTATTTAATCAACCCCGCTTCTTTGAGGGCTCGGCGGGCACCGGGGTGGAGCCAGTTGGGGTCGAAACCTTTTACCAAATCCTCCTTTTTC
>PUXY01000055.1 GCA_009659955.1 Campylobacterota bacterium
CTCCAAAGGGGAAAAAGGAAAAATTACCCCCTTTGGAAAAGGGTGGGGAGGATTCTTTTCCCCATTTCAACCCCATTCTGGTTGTAGGTATCAATTCCCCAGAGGGCACCGATAAGGGAAGTTAAAAGTTGATAGTAGAAAATCAGTTTGCCGGTTCGGTAGAGGTCAACTTGGGGTAAAACTATTTCGTCCAGAACCAATCCCCGGCTTTTGAGGCTCTCCAGAGTGGCTTTCTCCTCCAGATTTATCAACTCCTCAAAGAGGGAGCCGTTGGTAAAATTGGTCATCTCCAACCCGGGGAGGGAGAGGTTGGGGATTTGGAGATTTTTTCCAAAGTGGGCAATTTTGAGGAAAGTTACGCTTTTGTTGGGGAGTCCCTCCATCAAAAGTTGGAGGAAAGAGTGTTGATCGATGGAGCCGATGTGTCCCACCGGCATAATTTCCCGCCCCTCTTTTCCCAGAGACTCTCCAAAAAGTTGGACATACCACTCTTTGAAGTAGTTGAGGAGGGTTCCGTAGGCAAAGAGGACATTGATTGGAAATTTTTCCCAATTGGTGGCGTAAAAAGCCCCCTTTTTCAAAAGGTGTTCCTCTCTTCCGGCAAAAAAGGAGTTTCTAAACTCCTCCGCCCCTTTCAGGAGAAGTCCGATTGGAAACCCGGCACTTTTGAGGGGCAGAATCCCCACACTGCTCAAAACCGAAAACCGCCCCCCCACATTGTCGGGGATATAAAACCTCTCCAATCTCCACTCCTCCCCAAATTTATCCAGTGGAGACTCTTTTCCGGTAATAATTTTTAAATTTTTTGCCCCGGGTTTCAAACCAAAATGGGAGATTAAATATTTCAAAATGGAGATGGTTTCGATGGTTTTCCCCGATTTGGAAATTACAAAAAAGAGGGGGTTGGTCACTTTTTGGAGTTGGGAGAGGAGGTCTACGGGGTCGGGGTTTTCCAAAAAAAAGAGAGGTTTAACAGGGTAGTAGGGGGCATTGAGATGGTAAACCGCCTTTGCCCCCAAGGAGCTTCCCCCAATCCCCACCACCACAACCTCCCGATACTCCACCTCCGGCTCCCATTTGAGATAAGCCCGGGAGAGTTCAGGTAAGTGGTAATACCCAACCTTTCCCCCTTCATACTCCCTTTGGAGGAGTTCAAATCCCCGCTCAATCTCCTCCCCCTCCCAGTCGAAAAAGAGTCTAAATTCCATACTTTTTCACTTTTTCAAGCTTTTTCTATCTTATAATCAACACCGCTTTAATTTCGGTCATCTCCTCCAGAGCAAATTTTGCCCCCTCCCGTCCGATACCGGAGAGTTTCACCCCTCCGTAGGGTTGAATATCAAATCGCCGGGTGGGGATATCGTTGATAACTACTCCCCCCGCCTCAAAATCATCAATCGCCCGGTTCATTAAATCTATCCGGTTGGTAAAAATGGAGTATTGGAGTCCATAGGGGGAGTTGTTCATCTTCTCCACCGCCTCCCCATACCCGGAGACTTTTACCAGACTTACCACCGGGGCAAAAACTTCCTCACAAACCACTTTCATATCGTCGGTAACATCTGCCAAAATGGTGGGCTCCAGAACATTCCCTTCCCGATTTCCCCCGGCAATAATCCGGGCACCCTCATTTACGGCACTATCTATCCAGTTTTTTGCTCTAATTGCGGAGTCTTCATTGATAAGGGGTCCCATAAAGGTTTCCTCATCGAAGGGGTCTCCCACTTTCAATTTTTTCGCCTCTTCTCCCAACTTTTGGGCAAACTCTTCATAAATTTTTTCATCTACATAAATCCGTTGGAGGGAGATGCAGACCTGTCCACTATTGGCAAAGGCTCCAATCGCACACCTTTGGGCACTCCAATCCAAATCGGCGGTGGACTCTACAAAGGTGGCGGCGTTTCCTCCCAACTCCAAAAGCACCCGTTTAATTCCGGCATTTTGGGTAATAATTCTCCCCACCGGCACACTTCCAGTAAAGCTAATAATCCGGGGAATGGGGCTCCGCACCAGTTCACTCCCCACCTCCGCATCTCCATAAACTACACTTATCGCCTCGGGAATGGCGTAGGGGCTTTCCAGAAAAAGTTTCATAAAAGCATAGGCGGTATAAGGAGCTTCCGGGGTCGGCTTCAAAACTACACTATTTCCCGCCAAAAGGGCAGGTCCCACTTTGTGGGCTACCAGATTCAGAGGGAAATTGAAGGGGGTAATTGCCACCACAACCCCCGCCGGAACCCTTTTATAAAAGGAGTGGGTTTTTACGCCGGTGGGAGTGGCATCGGTGGGGATAGTCTCTCCTACCAGATTGTAGCCTTCCCCGGCACAAATCCGGAGGTTTTCGATACATCGGGTTACCTCCACCCGGGATTGGCTTATCGGTTTCCCCACCTCCATTGTGATATACCGGGCAAACTGCTCCTTCTGTTTCTCCAACCGGTCTGCCACATCATTGAGCCAATTTATCCGTTGGGAAAGGGGGGATTTTCTACTCTTTTCAAACCCCTTTTTGGCACTCTCCAACGCCCGCTTTGCGTCCTCGGGGGTGCACTTGACATATTTGGTTACTACCTCTTGGGTGTAGGGGTTTTTAATCTCCCCAATATCTCCACTTTCACTACTCCCCTCCTCTTTTCCTCCAATAATCCGCAACGCCAAAAGCTCTTCACCCAGAAATATTTTCAAAAAATTGAGTGGTATTTTCCCCATTTTTTACCTCCAGAAATTTGTTGGGAATAGATTTGGAAATAGAAAAATTTTATCTAAACTTTCTCCCAATTGGGGTAATTGGAAAAAGTTAAACCATCTATTATCTCTCTTATCTAATTTTTTCAAACCCTGTGGGAATTGTTTTGTAAATTTCAAACTCTATTCCTGCCCGGCGGAGTAGCTCTTTGAGCCGGTCGGGATTATCTACCACCAATGAGATGCCACACTGGGGGTAAATCTGGTCGGGGATAGGAATGGAGGCAAAGGGGATTTTTGCCGATTTGGCAAGCTTTTCCGCCTTCAACCCCTCGGGAATAGAGTGAAATTTAAAGTAATACCGCCCCGGCACTCCCCCCCGGAGTTGGTAAAGAAATAGTTTCAAATGGAGTCGAACCCCTGCCGGTAAATATTTCAATTGTGCCATTGCTCCCCTTTGGTCAAGTTTTGGAAATTATTGCAATTTGGATATAAATTTTTCCACCTCTTTCAAAAAATCTACCCATTTCCTGCACCCATCTTTTTCAACTACATTCCAATAATCTTCCCCAATTTCCCAGAATGCCCTTTTTTCTCCAATCTACCCGTAATTTATATTCAGTAATTTATATTTTTTTGGGTCGTTTTATTTCCCCTCTTCTGCTCTACTCTCTCTTTTGTCTTTACACCCTCTCCTCTACTCCCCCTCCAAAATTGAGAGAACTTGGGCTTCTTTTACCTCCACCGGAAAAAGGGAAATTTTTTGAGACTCTCTCCGGTCAAGACCTATTTTCCCCTCTCTCTTCCACCTCCTTCTCCTTCAACTGCCCACACGCTGCGGAGATATCCAACCCTTTACTCTCCCGGATTGTGCAGATAATTCCCTTATCCAAAAGATAGCGTTGGAACCTTTTCATACTCTCCTCCGTGGGGCGTTGGTAGGGGGAGCCGGGGTAGGGGTTGAAATAGATGAGGTTAACTTTACTGGGAATTCCGTTGAGGAGTTTGACCAGTTTTTTCGCCGATTTTAAATCGTCATTTACATCTTTAATTACCAAATACTCAAACATCACCTTTTTCCGCCGGTCGATTGGAAATTTTCCAATTGCGTCTATAACCGCTTGAATATTGTAAGCTTTATTGAGGGGTATCAACTCCTCCCGTAATTTATCATCGACGGCGTGGAGGGAAATTGCCAAATTTACCCCCAATCCCTCCTTCCCCAACTTTTCAATTTTGGGGGCGATACCGGAGGTGGAAATAGTTTGTCGCCGGGGGGAGATTGCCAACCCATCTTGATGGGCGATAATTTTAATCGCTTTTACCAGATTGTCGTAATTGTCCAAGGGCTCCCCCATTCCCATATAGACAATGTTTACCGCCTTATTCTCCTCAAACCCCTTCACCTTTTTAATTGTCCAGACCTGCCCCACAATCTCCGCCGGGCTCAAATTTCTCACAAATCCCCCTTTGGCGGTGAGACAAAATTTACACCCGATTTTACACCCAATTTGGGTGGAGACGCAGACGGTATATTTTGCCCCTTTTACCTTCCCCTCCTTTATTTCCGCATCTTTCATTTTCAAAAGCACCGATTCGAAGGTGTGCCCGTCCCGGGTCTTAAAAAGATACTTTTCGGTGCCGTCCAGTTGGGACTTTTCCACCCGGACAATCTCAATTGGCGGAATTTGAAATTTTTGATCCAACTCCTCCCGGAGGGGTTTGGGGAGGTTGCTCATCTCTTCAAACTTCTCTTTATACTTTTTGTAGACCCAATTGTAAATCTGCTTTACCCGGAATCGGGGAGTTATCTCCTGCTCCAACTCCTCCGGCAAATAATCCATAAAAAGTCGCTTTTCACCCAACTCCTCACCTTTTACCAATTTTTGGGAAGATTATATAACAAAAATCCCCCTTTTTTGTGTATAATTCAGGCTCCAATCGCTCCTTGCTCCGGTAAGGGGCTAAATAGCCAGAAGGAGTCTGTAGAATGCGGTATTATGAAACTATGTTTGTAACCAAGCCCACTTTGAACGATGAAGAGCGGGGAAAAGTTGTTGAGGGAATCAAAAATATTATTGCCACCAACGGCGGAGAAGTGAAGGCACTGGACGATATTGGAGTTCGGCAGTTGGCATACCCAATTCAAAAGTTTGAACGGGGTTATTACTACATTGTCTATTTTACCGGTCAACCGGAGACGGTAAAAGAGTTGGAGAGACAGATGAGATATAACGAAGACCTCCTCCGGTTTATGACCGTAAAATATGAGACCAAACGGGATATTAAGCGGTGGGAGAAGATGGTAGAAGATGTACAATAAAGTAATTCTAATAGGGCATCTTACCCGCGATGTGGAATTCCGTTACACCCCCCGGGGAACGGCGGTAGCCAAATTTGGAATTGCCACCAACCGGCGGTTTAAAGATAGCACCACCGGGGAGATGCGGG
>PUXY01000056.1 GCA_009659955.1 Campylobacterota bacterium
TTCTCCCCCTTTGGCAAAATTTTCCAATTGGGGCGATGAAAAACTTCAAAGTATTTCCGAGTCTCCCAATCTATCTATAAATCTCCAAAATTTCGTAGGCGGTGTTCCGTTTGGCGGGAATTTCTCCCACTTCTCTAATCAAGTTTATCATCTCCTGTTGGTTGAGGTGGTTGGTAACTCCGGCACTCCGGACTACATTCTCCTCCATCATCGTAGACCCCAAATCGTTGGCTCCATAGAGGAGGGCAAGTTGTCCGATGTAACTCCCTTGGGTAACCCAACTGGACTGGATATTTTTAAAATTGTCCAGATAGAGCCGGGCAAGGGCAAGGTAACGGAGATACCGGGCGGAGGTGGCTTTATGGTTTACAACCCCCTCTTTATAGAGTTGGGTATTTTTCGGTTGAAAACTCCACATAATAAACGCCCGGAAACCTCCGGTTTCATCTTGGAGTTGTCGGATTCTCTCCAAATGTTCAATCACCTCCGCCGGGGTCTCCACACTCCCAAACATCATTGTGGCGGTCGATTTTATTCCCAATTGATGGGCTTTCCGGTGTATTTCCAACCATCTGTCGGTGGAGATTTTTTTGGGGGAGATAATTTTTCGCACCCTTTCCACCAAAATTTCGGCACCGGCTCCGGGGATTGAGGAGAGTCCCGCCCCTTTGAGGCGGATAAGCACCTCTTCCACCGGAATTCGGGAGATTTTGGCAATATAATCTATCTCCGGGGCGGAAAAGCCGTGGATTGTAATTTGGGGAAATTTCTGATGAATATGGGATACAAGTTTTTCATAATAATCGATTTTCAAATCGGGGTGGACGCCCCCTTGGAAGAGGATTTGGGTTCCTCCAATCTCCAATAATTCTTCTATTTTTTTATCTATCTCTTCAAAAGAAAGGAGATACCCTTCCGGGCTTCCTTTTTCTCTGTAAAATGCACAAAATTTACACTTTACCCAACAAATATTGGTATAATTTATATTCCTATCTACCACAAAAGTGGTAATTTTGGAGGGGTGGAGTTCCCTCTTCTTTTCCAGTGCCATCTGCCCCAATTGGGGGAGGGGAGTCTCCTCCAAAAGTTGGAGAGCCCGGGTAGGGGAAACTCTCTTCATCTATCAACTCCTTTTAATCTAACTGATTATAATTTAGAGAAAATATACCAAAAAAAGGAAAAAAATGACGACTCTCGACTGGTGGTTGGTGGGATTAGCTATCTTCTTTTGGCTGAGGGGATATTCCACCGGATTGAGGAGGGAGATTATCAGTCTAATCGGAATTTTTTTGGGATTCTGGTTGGCTGGGGAGTTCTACTATGTTTTTACCGATTGGTTTATGGAGTTGATGGATTTGGACAAGCAGGGGGCAACAATTGTGGGGTATGTTTTTACCCTTCTTTTGATGTGGTTTTTGGTCGCCCTTTTTGGGATAGTCTTTTTTGGAGACCTCTCCAATAGGGCAGGCAAATGGGAAAGGATTGGAGGGGCAATTTTAAGTCTTTTCAAATATGTGGCGGTATTTGGGGCGGTTATCTACCTTTTCAGTCAAAATCCCTACCTCAAAAAGAGATGGTTGGGGGAGATTGATAAGAGTAAATTCCACTCCCTCTTTTACAATGTGGGGGATATGGTTTTGAGTCCGGAAATTAAAGACCAATTCCGGAAATTACCCCACGAACCGGAGAAAAAACCAAAATCCGATATTCGAAGCCGGGTAGAAAAAGTATTTGGGGATAAAAATGGCTCCCTCTTGGAAACTCCCCAATCCACTCCCGAAAATAATGGAACTCCCAATTCTCCCAATGGGGAGTAGTTTTCTCCCTCTTTCTCTCCTATTTTAATAAAAAGTTAGATAAAATAACTCCTATTTTTCCCCACCAGTCGGGAAGGGGGGGAAAGTTTGTTAAAATAATTAAAAGTTAATTCCACTATTCTATTTTTAGAGCCGGAAAGGGAGAAGAATGGGTCTCCAAATTGAAGAGCATCAAGAAGTGGAGTTGGAGGCGATAACGCCCCGTCTCTACAAGGTGATACTTCTAAATGATGATGTTACAACATTTGAGTTTGTAATTGAGCTTCTTCAAGACCTTTTTCAGAAGAGTTTTGAGGAGGCGGTGCGACTCACTTTCCAAATCGACCGGGAGGGGAGTGGGGTAGTTGGGATTTACCCCAAAGAGATAGCGGAAGCCAAAGTTGAGGCGGTTCATCAACGGGCTCAAATGGCAGGTTTTCCCCTCCGGGCGGTAATGGAAGAGGAGTAGAAATATTTTTTGGACACACTTTAGGAAAAGGATTGGATAAAATGGAAATTTCTCCAGAATTGAAGAGAACTTTTGAATTGATGTTAAAGGAGGCAACCGGGCGAAGACACACAATTTTGACCACCGACCACGGCTTTTATATCCTTTTAACCCACACCTACCGACCGGTCTATCTGTTGGTGGATAGTAAAATTATTGATGATTTTGAACGGCGGGTAAGTCAGATTTTGGAAGAACTCCGCCACTATTTGGACAATTTTATCGAAAGTAGCCAACGGAATGTTCACCCGGTGGAGAGTCCCGCCCTCAAAAGGGCTCTCCGGAATATGCAAAGAATTGCCCGAGAAATGGGAGAAGAAGTAGTTCGACCGGTGCACTTTTTTCTGGCTCTACTTCAAGAAGAAAACTATTTCAAACAACTCTTGATAAAACACGGAATTGACCCTTCTATTCTGGAAAACCAAATCAAAGAGGCGGAATTGGAAGGGAATATCGAAAGGGAGTGGGGAGAGCCGGAAGAGCAAAACTCTGGAAATGAAGTGGAAGTTGAGCCGGAAGAGGAGACCCCCCTCCACAAATACACCACCGAACTGGTCTCCCAAGCCGATAAATTTGATGAACTTATCGGACGGGAGGCGGAGTTGGAGAGATTGATTCAAATTTTAGCCCGCCGGAAAAAGAATAATCCCGTTTTGGTTGGGGAAGCGGGGGTTGGAAAGAGTGCAATTGTGGAGGGGCTTGCCAAACGGATTGCCCGGGGAGAGGTGCCCGATTTTTTGAAAAATAAGAAAATTTACGCCCTCGATGTAAGCTCTCTAATTGCCGGCACCAAATACCGGGGGGATTTTGAAGTGAGAATGAAGGAGCTTTTGAAGGAGCTCAAAAAGGAAGACCAACCGATACTTTTTATCGATGAAATTCATACCATTATCGGAACTGGAGCCACCGGCAACTCCTCTCTGGATATTGCCAACATTCTAAAACCGGCGTTGGCACGGGGGGAATTGAGATGTATCGGAGCCACCACCTACTCCGAATATAAAGACCATATCGAAAAGGATAAAGCCCTCCAACGGCGGTTCCAAAAATTGGATATCCGGGAGCCCTCCATCGCCGAAAGTTACCAAATTTTGAAAGGGCTCAAAAAGCGGTATGAGGAGTTCCACGGGGTGAAATATTCCGACGAAGCCCTCAAAAGTGCCGTAAATTTGGCAAAAAAATTTTTAACCGAAAAATTCCTCCCCGATAGTGCCATCGACCTCATCGACGAAGCGGGAGCCCGGTTTAGATTGAAAGGGAAAAAAACTATTACCAAACGGGAGATTGGAGAGGTTGTCTCTATGATGGCAAATGTCCCCCGGGAGGTTGCCGGAAAAGGGGAAGTGGAGCAGTTGAAAGGGTTGGAAAATCGGCTCAAAAAGGTGGTTATTGGACAGGATAAAGCGGTGGAAGCGGTGGTAAAAGTTATTAAACGGAACCGGGCGGGGTTAGCCCGGGAGAATAAACCGGTGGGGAGTTTTCTCTTTGTGGGACCCACCGGGGTTGGAAAAACCGAATTGGCAAAACAGATAGCCCAACAATTGGGGATTCACTTTATCCGGTTTGATATGAGCGAATATCAGGAAAAACACGCAGTTGCCAAATTGATTGGGGCACCTCCCGGATATGTGGGGTATGAAAAGGGAGGCTTATTGGTGGAGGAGATTAGAAAACACCCCCACGCCGTCCTCCTTTTGGACGAAATAGAGAAAGCCCACCCCGATATTGTCCAGATTCTCCTCCAAGTAATGGATAATGGAACCTTAACCGATAACGATGGACGCAGAGCAGATTTTAAAAATGTGCTTCTGATTATGACCTCCAATCTGGGGGTGGGAGAAGGGGGCTCTATCGGGTTTGGAAAAGAGATGGGGGATTTTAAAGAGGACGCAATTGAGCAATTTTTTGCCCCCGAATTTTTGAATCGACTTGACGGGGTTATCCGATTTAAACCTTTGGGAGAAAAAGTTGTCCTTCAAATCGTGGACAAATTTATTGAAGAGTTGAGACAAAAACTCCGGAAAAGAAAAGTTACCCTCCGGCTCACCGACCGGGCAAAAAGACAATTGGGAGCCGAAGGATTCTCCCCCAAATTTGGAGCCCGCCCCCTCTCCCGGAAAATAGAGGAGAGAATTGTAGAGCCCATTACTGAAGAACTCCTTTTTGGAAAATTGCAACAGGGGGGAGTGGTAGAAGTGGACTACAAGCGGGGCAAATTCCAATTTAAAATTGGAAAAGGGGAGAAGAAGAGAAGTGGTAAAACTACCTCCTCTCCCACCGGAAAAGGGAAAAAGAGGGGAAAAAATAGCCGAACAAAGGGAGGGAAGGAGACCCCTTCCCCGGCGGAGGCGGAATTAGATGGTTAAAATCTCCTCCTCTCCTTTAATCTACTTTATCGATAGTTGGAGATTTCCCCACCCCTTTTGGGATTATACCGATGGACGGGTGGGAATTACCGACAATCTCTCCCCCCACTTAACTTTGGCAGGTTACTCCCAAGGGTTTTTTCCGTGGTATCAAGATGAGTTGGGGTATTTCCACTGGTTTGTGGGAGATGAAAAGGGGGAGAGAATGATTATTTTTGCCGGAAAAGGGAGAGCCACCCGGAAACTCCGGCAAAAACTTGCCAGTCCCCTTTGGGAAATTAGGGTTCAAGATCCCAACTGGCTCCAGATAGTCCGGGGGTGTGAAACCCGGGGAGGAGAGGGGGACGGGTCGTGGATTAATGACAATTTTTATCAACTTTATCAACAACTTTGGAATATGGGGCATCTGAAAACAATTGGAGTCTACTATCGGGGGGAATTGGCAGGGGGGCTTTACGGAATTCAAATCAACAACTATTTTACCGGGGAAAGTATGTTCCACTCCCGCCCCGATGCCAGTAAATTGGCACTCCTCTATTTGACCAATGTTTACGCCCCCGCCCACGATATCCCCTTTATCGATTGCCAAATCCCCAACCCTTATCTTGCCCAGATGGGGGGAGTTGCCCTTCCTATCAAAAAAGCAATACCCCTAATCCGCCACGCCAGTAGATGGAAACCCCCTCTCCATCGGGAGAGAGAGATGGAAAAAGAGACAATATTTTAGAATCCAACAATAGAAAAGAGAAGAAAAAGAGAAAAATTACCCAACCAGTGGAAAAGGGGAATTTTTTTCTACTCCTCCCCTATCGGCTCGCCCCGGAGAAGGGCTTCATAATAGTGGGAGAGTCGACGGACTGCGTGGGAGGGGTGAGCCCGGGCGATAATTTTGGAGGAGATTGTATTCCATTCACTGACCGGTAAAGTTACCCCTTTCAGAACTTGAGAGACGATTGAATCTGCAGAGAAGTGGGAAAAGCAGGGATAATCTCTTCCCAAAACTTCGGGAACTCCTCCAGTTGGGGTGGCTACAACCCTAACTCCAAAGTAGATAGCCTCCAATACCACCAACGAAAAAGCCTCCCGTCGGGTTGGGAGAATTAAAAAGTCCATTTTTGCCAAAAGTTTGTAATACTCCTCGGGGGGAAGATATCCGTGGAGACGGAATTTGGAAATTCCAGACAAATCCAACGATTTACTCTTAATTTCTCCGGCAATATGGAGAATTACCCGATAATTTCTTCTCTCCAATTCCCGGACTGCCTCTACCACCTCTGGAAACCCCTTTTCCCTATCATCTCCAAAGGGGAAGATGATATTTAAGGGGTAAGAGAGGAGTTTAAATTGTTTCCGGGGGAGAGCAAGGAGGTCGTAGGGAATAGGATTGGGCAAAGGTTGCACCAATTCCCATCTTCCCGGATCAATCTGTTTCCGGAGCCGTTGGGTTAGATAGTTACTGACCCCCAAAAAGAGGGAGCCAGATTTGGGGAAAATTGGCTTTTGAAAAGGTTTATGGTAATGGCATACAACTTTAGGTTGATATTCCAATTTTTCATAAAGTTTGTCCACCAATTCGTGGCGATTGTGGAAATGGAGAATATCCGGTTTTTCTTTATTGAGAAGCTCCACCATTTTATCATAGGTAAAAAGGTTGAGTTTTAAAACTTTATTCCACATCCATTTGGGGGATTTGGTTTCCGGCACCGCATAAAAACTTACACCCCGTTGGCGATTCTGTTCCATTTTTTTGGAGCGGGAAACCCCTATTCCCATTTTCTCCCACCCCCGGAGATAAAAGAGAAGAGTTTTCAACACTTTTTGAGCACTTCCATCTGGTTGAGACACCAGATTATTATGGAAATCTATCATTGCCACTTTTTTCACATATACCCCTTTTGGCAAATTTTAACTCTCCCCTCCACTCTCACCCTCAATTGAATGGCTCAAATATCTGTTGTTTAAATTTTACCATTCTTTTCTTTTCTCCAAATATAATTTTTCACCGCCTCTATTGCATCTCTAATATCTTGGGACTCCAAAAGGGTTTTCAATTTGGTCTTTTTCCGGCGGGGAAGTGCCCGGATAATTGCCTCAATCTCCTTGTCATCTTTAGCCTCCTCCAGTTGGCGGGTTATCTCTTTTCCAAAAATTTTCTCCAATCTCTCCCTATTTACTTCCACATTTCTCAAAAGCATAAAAATAAGAATAAAAGCCATTGAAGTAATTCCCAATCCTACTCCCATAACCATTAAAGCCCCGTCCATTTTCCTCCTTTTTTTAATTCTTCAGGTTTTTAATTCTTCAAGAAGCTCTCACTCCATTTTTTCTTATTTTATCCAATCATTTGGTAAAAGAAAGATGAAAAGGTAGGGGAAATTTGCCATTTTTTATTGTTATTTTTTCCGATAAGGTAAAAGAGGGGAAAGGAGGAAAAAACTATTTGAAAGGATTGACCAATGGGGTAGCCCCATTTCCCCGCCCGGGGGCAAAAAACATTTGGGTAATTTTTTGCCCCAAAAGATTTACTTTTTTCTGGAGAAGGGGGGAAGAGAGGGATTGGGCTATCCCTTGTCCATAAAGATTCATCTCCGACTCTACCCCTTTCAACCCTTGGGTTGCCATAACTTGCATCATTTGGGGAGAGCAGGTGCGTAAAAGTTGACTCAAAAAGTTGACTGCTTCATTTTCCACTTTCTGGTATTGGCTCTTATTCACCGCCACCAATCCTTTAAACATCGGTTCTTGGGCGTAGGTGGCAACAATCCATTTAACCAATGTTTCCCTTTTATCTTTTGGGGAGTGTTGGAGTAAACATTGGGCAAGGACTCCCCCATAGAGGGGAGCCGAAATAAATGCAAAAAGGGTGATACTTCCCATAAATTTTTTAAATTTGACCATACTATTCTCCTATAATTTTATCCAACCAAAGGGCAAATTGGAACTCTGGGAGGGCTCCCATTACCCTATCAATTTCCCTTCCATTTTTCAATACGGCAATTGTAGGAATTGACCGGATTCCAAATCTGCCGGCAACCTCCCGCACCCGGTCGGTATTAACTTTCAAAAAGTTGGCTTTTAAAGGGTAGCGGGCTGCCACTTTTTTAAAGGTGGGAGCAAACATTAGACAGGGACCACACCACTCTGCCCAAAAATCTACCACCACTGGAACCGAAACTTTCCCTACAATTTCATCAAACTCTTCCGGAGAAGTGATTTCTATAGGTTTATTTTTCAATAAATCCCCCTTACAAAATCCGCAAACCGCCTTTTTATACTCCTCCTTTTTGGGAAGGCGATTCACCTTTTTGCAATGGGGACACGCCACCAGAATATGTTCCATTTTACCGCTCCTTTGGGAGTTTGTTAAAATAATACCAAATTTCCCTTGATTGGTTATAATTTCTTTTTATAATTTGGGGGCTCTTCTTTTTGCTGTGCTAAAATCAGTATTAATTCCCGTCAGTTTAAATACCTTGTGGAAGGAGTGTAAGTGAGGCGACTATTTTTAATATCAGGGCTTGTTTGCTCTTTTTTGGTGGGAAAGAGTATCACCTATCCCACCGCTTTACAGGAAGCCTTGACCGGAAACCCGGAGTTGAAAGCCAAAAAGATGGAGATTGGGAAAGCGGAAGCCCAACTCCAAAAGGCGAAGGGGTATAACTGGGGAAAATTGACTTTGGGGGAGACCTTCTCCCGAACCAATAACGCCCTCTATGTGTTTGGAATGAAACTGGAGAGCCGGGAGGCAAATTTTAGGGATTTTGGATTTGCCGATTTTCTGGGGGTAATGCCCCAGTTGATGCAACAACAAATTTCCGGAGACCAAGTTTTGGCAATTGAACCCGATGACCTAAACTATCCCGGTTCCCGGAGCAACTGGAAAACCAATATTGTCTATGAAGTTCCCATTTTTATGGGATTTAAACTCCAAGAAGCGGAAAAGATGGCGGAGTTGCAACTCCGGGCAAAAACCTACAAATTTATGGGGGATAAAGAGAAGTTGGCAATTGAGGTATTGAAAGCCTACAATGGGGCGGTAGCGGCGAAAGAGTTTATCCGGGCTTTGAAAAAAGCCAAGGAGACAACCTCCACCTTTGTGAGAACCATTAAAGCCTTTTACCATCAGGGAATGGCTACCCAAATTGACCTTTTAAGTGCCCAAAAGCGGGATAATGAAGTGGCAACTATGTTGATAGAAGCCCAAAATAAATATAGATTGGCACTGGCTTATCTCCGCTATTTGACCGACGACCCTACAATTACCGATGTGGGGGGCTTTTATTATGAATCAATCCCCAATGTGGGACTGGATAAATTGAAAGAGATGGCTATCCAAAACCGCACCGATTTGAAATTTATGAAAAAAAATGTGGAAACAATGGAGCATTTTGTAAAGATGAAAAAATCTGCCCTCTACCCTACCATCGGGTTCCACGGAGAGTATGGGTGGAATGACAACACAATAACCCTCTCCTCCAAAAAAGATTACTATCTGGTGGCGGTGGGGTTGAAATGGAATATTATCGACGGGGGACGGAGTGGAGATGTGGAAGAGGCAAAGGTAAAAGCCCTCCAGACCGCCCAATACTACACCGCAATGAAAAAGGGGATTGGGGTAGATGTGGAGAAAAAATATTTGGACTATAAAACCAAATGTGCCGTAATTAAAACCAAAGAGATAAATCGGAAATTGGCTCACAAAATCCTCCAAAAGTATACCTATATGTATAAACAGGGAATGGTCAGTTTCCCAATTGTCCTTTTGAAAGAGGCGGAAGCCCGGAAAGCCGATGCCGAGCTAATTAAGGCGGAGTATGAAAAGGCGGTTGCGGCGGCGGAATTGAAAAAGGCGATTGGAAAAATTTTGGAAAAGGAGAATAATCGATGATAAAAAGAGGGATTTTAATGGCGGTTGGAACTATCGGTCTCCTCTTTGGATACGATTTGGCGGTTACCAAAGAAGCCGATGTTCCGATTAAAAAGAGCTATGTGGCAAATATCTACTCCAAAAATCAAGTAATGGTGGCAACCCGATTGATGGGGTATGTGAAGAAAATCGATGTGGAAGAGGGTGATGTGGTGCACAAGGGGCAGGTGCTTTTTGAAGTAGACCCGGCAGATGTGTATAGTTTTATCTCCCAAGCCCGGGGAATGTTGACCCAAGCCCAAAGTGGGCTTTTGATGGCGGAAATGGCTCTTGCCGACGCCAAAAGAGATTATGAGCGGTTCAAAGCCCTCTACGCCAAAGGGGCGGTAAGTAAACGGGATTACGAAAAAATGAAATTGAACTACCAAATCCGCCAAAAACAGGTGGCAATGGCGAAAGGTATGCTCCAACAAGCCAAAGCGGGGTTTAGCCGGGCAAAAGCCCAACTGAAATACGCAATTGTGAAAGCCCCCATCGATGGGGTAGTAAGTGCCAAATTGAAAAAGGTTGCCGAAATGGCAATGCCGGGAATGCCGGTGCTTATTTTGAGTGATTTAAAATCGCTTCGGGCAAAAAGTTTTGTCAAAGAGTCCGATATTGACAAATTCCAACTGGGGGAGAAAGTGGAGATTGAAATTCCCGCCCTCAAGAAAAAGTTAGCCGGAAAAGTTTCGGCTATTATCCCCGCCGGCGATGGATTTACCCATAGTTATGTGGTCAAATACCAATTTACCGACCCCTACAAAGGGGTTTTACCGGGAATGTATGCAAAAGTCAATGTAACTATTGGACACCAAAAGGGGGTTTTGGTGCCCTTTCCGGCAATTACCCAACGGGAAGGAATTACCGGCGTTTTTGTAGTGGATAGTAATAATGTAGTCCATTTCAAACCGGTTACCCAATTGATGCAGGTTAAACAATTTATTCTGGTGAAGGGGTTGAAAGGGGGTGAAAAAGTTGTGCTTTACCCATTGGCATCTCTAAAAGATGGCGACAAAATCTAAAAGGTGAGGGAGTGGAATGGAAGAGTTGAGAAAGAAACTGGAGCAGAAGCGGGCGGAACTGGAGAGACTCCGTCAAAACCCCGCCTGCTCAATTGAGGAGTTGAGGAGAGCAGAAGAGGAACTCCGGCAACTGGAAGAGGAGGTTCGCCGGGGGGAAGAGGAGTTGAAGCGGGTTGAAGAGGAACTGGAGTTAAATATTGCCGGTCGACTTGCCCGCACCTTCCTCAAAAACCCCCTTACTCCGGTAATTGCGTTGGCTCTCTTTTTGGTGGGATTAATCGCAGTCCTTTTGACCCCCCGGGAGGAGAATCCCCAAATAGATGTTCCCGCGGCAAATGTGATTGTGGTTTACCCCGGAGCCTCCAGTAAAGAGGTGCAAAATGTGGTAGTTGACCCATTGATGCGAACCCTTAAAGCGATGACCGGGGTTAAACATGTTTATGGTATGGCAATGAATAGTGTCGGAATTGTAACCGTCCGGTTCAAAATTGGACAGGACAAAGTCCGGAGTATCTCCAAACTTTACGACCGGGTAATGCAAAATATGGATAAAATGCCCAAAGGGGTAATGCCTCCTTTGGTCAAACCTATCGATATAGATGAGGTTCCGATTGTAACAATTGCGGTCTCCAGTAAAAAATATACCGATGCCCAACTTTACCGGATTGCCCAAAGATTACTCTCCCCCTTGGCAGAGGTGAAAAATGTAAGTATTATCGGAATTAAAGGGGGGCATAAACGGCAATTTAATATTATTATCGACCCCCAAAAATTGGCAGCCTACCACCTCTCTTTGGGTCAAGTGGCAATGGCTTTGAAGGGGGGAAATGTAGATTATCCGTTGGGGGGAGCGGAGCAGAAAAATTACGCCATTCCAGTGGAGTTTGATGGATTTATCCGAAATACCAAAGATGTGGAAAATCTGATTGTAGCCACCTATATGGGGCGTCCAATCTATGTAAAAGATATTGCCAAAGTGGTGGACGGGGTTGACTCCCAAAATAAACACGCCACCTATTTTACGGCGGGACAAGCTTTTGAGGAGAAATTGCCCCTCTTTAGAGCCGAAAGCGATGAAGAAAAAGAGAAATTGGAGGAGCAGTTAAAAGAGGAGGATAAAAAGCTTGTCGGTCAAAAACTGAATCAAGTAACCATTTTCATCGGAAAAAAACGGGGAACCAACGCCGTTTTTGTGGCAAATGATGTTTTGAAAAAAGCCTCCCAATTGGAGGAGACTCTCCCCAAAGATGTAAAACTCTTTGTAACCCGGAACGATGGGGAGAAGGCGAACCACGCAGTTAATGAACTTATCTACCACCTCTTTATCTCTCTGGTCATTATTGTAATTCTCTTGATTGTGGCTTTGGGGTGGCGGGAGGCGTTGATTGTCTCCTTCACCGTTCCATTGATTTTGGCAATTACTCTCTTTATCGGAATGTTGGCAGGTCAGACAATCAACCGAATTACCCTCTTTGCTCTAATTCTCTCTCTGGGGCTTTTGGTGGATAGTGCCATTATCGTAATTGAAAATATCCACCGCCACTTTGAAATTGGGGACAAACCCCGGGAGTATGCAGCGGTTTACGCCACCAACGAAATTGGAAACCCCACCAATATTGCAACTTTGGCAATTATCTTGGCATTTTTGCCAATGTTCTTTGTTACCGGAATGATGGGTCCCTATATGCGACCTATCCCCTTCAATGTGCCAATAGCAATGATAGCCTCCCTTGTAATTGCCTACATCTTTACCCCGTGGGCGGCTATTAAATTCCTACCGGAGCATAAAAAAGACCATTCCGAACCTTTCGATATTCGAAAAACCAAAACTTACCGGATTTTCCACAAAATCCTCAACCCAATGTTGGAGAGCACCGCCAAACGGACTCTCTTCTTTGTGGTGCTAATCGGAGCTCTTTTGGTCTCTATGGCACTGCCGGCATTTAAAATTGTTCTCTTTAAAATGTTGCCCGCTGCCAATAAAAACACCTTCAATATCACCATTGACCTCCCCAAAGGGAGCAGTATAGAGGCAACTACTGAAGTTAGCAATTGTATTGCCGGAATTTTGAAAAAAGAGAAAGAGATTAAAGACTTTGAACAATTTATCGGAATCAGTGGAGTTGTAGACTTCAACGGACTCCTCCGGGGAAGTTCAATGAAACAGGGGGAAAATTATGGGGAAATCCGGGTCAACCTCTTCCCCAAAGAGGAGGGGCGGAAAGAGACCTCCATCGATATGGTTAGCCGACTCCGCCCAATTATCCAACAAAAATGTAGCCTCCACGGAGCCAATATTAAACTGGTAGAAGATCCACCCGGACCTCCAGTTATCGCTACCCTCTTGATGCAAGTTTTCGGAGGAACCGAAGAGGGACGGGTAAAACTTGCCGAAGAGATTGAAAAAATTTACAAAATGACCCCCCGGGTTGTGGATATAGATGTAATGCGGGATAGGGAGATAGTCAAATACAAAATTATCCCCGACAAAGAGAAAGCGGGACTTTTGGGTATTACCACCGACCAAATTGCCAAAATTTTGGGAATGGGAATCCGGGGGGCAGTGGTCAGTGTCGCCCATATCCCTTCCGAAAAAGAGCAGGTGGGAATTTTTGTCCGCTTTGCCAAAAATTTCCGGGATAGTCTGGAAGCACTGGACAAAATTAAATTGATGTCTCCGGTTACCGGTCAACTGGTGCCATTGAAAGAGGTGGTCAAAGTTGTGCCGGTTAAATATGATGGACTTATCACCAGTAAAGACCTCCGCCCAATGGTAATGGTTACCGGAGAAATGGACAAACGGGGAAGCCTTTACGCCCTTTTGGATATCTTCAACTATCTCCGGGAGAAGGGAATTCCCGGCTACAAAATTACCTATGATGGCAACCCCCGGCTCAACCTTCAAGCGGTCGATTTGAAAACCGGGGAAAAATATGACCTCATCTGGGGAGGTGAGTGGGAGCTTACCTTTGATGTATTTAGAGATTTGGGAAGTGCCTTTGGGGTGGCAGTTGTGTTGATCTACCTTTTGATGGTGGCTTATTACAAAAACTTCCGGGTGCCCCGGATTGTCCTTTCAGTTGTGCCCCTCACCTTTATCGGGGTATTGCCGGGACACGCCCTGATGAATGTAATTACCCTTACCTTCTTCCACTCCAAAACCTACTTTACCGCCACCTCGATGATTGGATTTATTGCCTTGGCGGGGATTGTGGTGCGGAACTCCCTTCTCCTTATCGACTTTACCAATGAACTTATCCGCCACGGACGGACAATCAATGAAGCGGTAATTGAAGCGGCAGCCACCCGGTTCCGCCCAATTATCCTCACCGCCTTGGCTATCATTTTAGCCTCCGCCGTTATCGTCCTTGACCCAGTTTGGCAAGGACTTGCTGTGGCTCTAATTTTTGGAGTTTTGGCATCTACCCTCCTCTCCGTTGTAGTAGTGCCCCTCCTCTACTGGAGATATTTGATAGCCCAACAGAAAAAAGGACTTCTTCCCACCCAACAAGACCATATCCATTATGGACTCCGGGATATTTAACCCCTCCCTCCTCCCTTTTTTTCTTGACACATACTTAATTTAAATCCTTTACACTTGAAAATACCGAAAATTGTTTACTTACCAGAAAGTAGTATTGGCTATAATCTCTATTTAAAATTTAAACTTTCTATTTCCAATCAGGAGGCGTCAGGTGTGGAGGAAATTTCTCTTTTTGGGGGTTGCGACCTTTCTTTCTGCCCAAACTATTGGGGAGTTTTTGGAGAAGGTCAAGGATACCCCCGACTACAAATTGGAAGCGGTGGCGGAGAAGGAGTTTAAGGCGGGAAAAGAGCGGGCGGAGGGTTCCCTCTACCCCAAAATTACCCTATTTGCCAGTGGAGAGCACTATTCAGACCCGGCAAGTATGAAACCCTTTCTTCCCACCGATGCGTCCAAAATAGCAATGGAGGGGGGAGGTTACCCATTTTCCAAAAATATCGGAAAAATAGGGGTTGAGCTCCAAATGCCCCTCTTTATCAAATCGATTTACGAAACCAAAAAGCAGATGAAATTGTTGATGGAGAGCTCCCGATGGAAAAAAAAGGTTGCCCTTTTGGAGAGGGAGGCGATGGTAGTGGGGGAGATTGCCCAATATAACTACCTCCACGCCCTCCAAAGGGCTTTGGCGTCCAAAGCCCGCTCCATCGAAACCACCAAAAGGGCGGTGGCAATTGGCGTCCGGAATGGACGCCTCCCCAAATTTAAGTTGATGAGGTTGGAGGATTCCCTCCATCAAATTCAACTCCAACAGGAGGAGATTGCCCGGAAAATTGCCCAATCGGAGGATAAAATTTATCAGTTGACCGAAACCAATATCTCCTCTCCCCTCTCTTTCACCTCCAACCCTGCCCCAATCCGCCAGCGGAAAGGGGGATTGCCTTTTCCAGTAAAACCCCTTAAATATCAGATTGAAGCCGGTAGGGCGGGGGTAGCCAAAGAGAAGTCCAAAGCCTACCCCAAAGTGGTATTGGACGCCAAAGGGTATCGGGCTTTTGGGAAAGCCTACGACAATGGGGAGAGTTTGGCGTTGAATTTTGGTCAAATAGGACTCTATCTCCAGTGGGATATTCTGGATAGGAGTCGCCGGGGGGATTTGGAAAAGGCGAAAGTCGACCTTTTGAAAGCCCGGCTCAATTACGCCAAAACCCTCAAAAATCTCAAAAGCCAAAGGGAAAGGCTTTGGAAGGAGTTGAATATTGTGGAGAAGGAGATTATCCACGCCCGGAACTCCCTCCGGCTCAAACTTCAACTTTTAAGAAGTGCCAAAGTTGCCTTCAAACTCAATCGAATGAGTGTGGAGGATTATCTCAAATATGAAGATGATGTAGCTCAACAGAGGGCAGATTTAGCCAAATATCAAGCAGTCCGACAAGGAATTTTGGCAAATTTAGCACTTTTGGCAGGGGTAGATTTGAAGGAGGTGTTCAAATAGTCTTCCATAACAAAAAGTTCCCGGAGGAATGTCTCCGGGGTTGTAGAGGAAAAGTAGGGAAATAGAGAAATAGAAAAATAGGGAAATAGGGAAAAAAGTAAAAAAAGCAAAAAAAAAGGCAAAGGGGGTTGGACCCAGTTGGAAAATTTTTCAAAAATTACACCCTCTCGGAAATTTGGTGATTTAAAAGGGGGTAGTAGGTGGAGATTTTCCAATTTACAAACTCCTATTGGGGAAAAAGAGAAAGGGGGGAAAAATTACCGGAGTGTGTCCAGAGGGTGAAAATCCTACGGGTTTCTAAAAAGGATTTCCGTGGATTCTTGAAGGAGACCCCTTTGAGGCAGTGATTTCTTCCCCCAATAGGGGAGAGGGTTCGCCGGGAAAAAGAGGATTTTCCCCGGAAGTTTTCTCCCAACTCTTTTGGAAAAAACGGGAGAAGAAAGTGGGAAGGGGAGAGCTTTAAAATCCAAAAATAGGCAAAAATAGGTAAAAAGGAGAAAAATGGGAGTAGTAGCCAAAATTGTGGGGGCAGGGGTTGGAATTGCGGTGGTAGTTGGAGCTATCTGGTTATTGAAAGAGCGGAAAAAGGAGTTGGCGGAGACCCCTCCTCCCAAAATTTACCCGGTGCGGGTGCATCTGGAGAAGTTTAATCCCCGGGAGGTAACCACAACCCTTCCGGCAATTGGGGAGGTGAAAAGTAGCCAAGAGGTCAAATTGGCGTCCAAATACTCCGGAAAATTGTTGATGGTAAAACCTTTGGGGAGTAAAGTAAAGGCGGGGGAGGAGATTGCCCGGATTGAAAACTCCCAACTCCACGCCAAATTGGCGGAGGTGGAGTCCAATATCGCCTCCACCCGGAAAATGATAGCCTCCGATAGGATAAATCTCCAAAACCTTTTGGCGACCCATCGGCGGACAAAAGAGCTTTTAAAAGCCCATATGGCGTCGGTGGAGGAGTATCAAAATGAGACTACTAAAATTGCCCAACTCCGGGCAAAAATTGCCAGTGAAGAGGAGAAATTGAAAGCTTTGGCTTCTTCCAAAAGTTCAATAATCTCCGATTTGGGGTATACCAAACTGGTTTCACCGGTCGATGGGGTTATCAGTGGCAAATTTTTCAACCGGGGTGATGTGGTCTTCCCCGGAAAACCGATAGTTCAGATTACCCCCTCTACGGGAAGTTATCTCCTTCTCCTCCTCCCAACTCCCCCCAAAGGGGTAATTTACAAAGGAAAATATTACCCTGCCCTCTCCCTCAACCGGACAATCAACGGATTGGGGGCTTACCGGGTCAACCTTCCAGACCAATTTTCCCCGGGAGAGAGGGTAAAGGTTCGGGTAGTAACCTTCAAAGGGCAAGGGGTTCTCCTCCCCGATACCGGCTATTTGGCAATAGATGGGAAAAGTTACATCTTCCTTTGGAAAAATGGGAAACCGGTGAAAGAGCCGATAAAAATTGTTGCCCGGGGGGTTGAAGGGGTAGTTATAGACAAAACCCCGCCGGCACCGGTGGTAGTGGCAGAGCCCGATATTCTCCTGAAAATCGGGGGAGGATACCCGGCAAAACCGATAGAGCCGGTAAAAGTGGCGGTTGCCGGCACCAACTCCCACTCCCAAGGGGGCAAAGGTGAATAGAGGAGAAAAATTGAGTCCCATTTCCGTTGCTATCACCGGAAAAAGGGGGGAAAATGTTTGAGTTTTTTTACCGGCGAACCCATCTCCTTTTTGCAATTATCGGAGGTATGTTCCTTTTTGGGGTTATCGGATTGATAAAAATGCCAATAAACCTCTTCCCCGACTCCAACCGCCCGGAGGTGGTGGTCTTTGCTTCAATGCCCGGGGCAAACCCCCAAACCATTGCCACCGCTTTGGCAAAACCGATTGAGGAGGAGATGGCAACTTTGAGTAATGTTTACGAAATTAAGTCAACCAGTGTCCCCAATTTTGCCATTATCCATATCGTTTTTGACTATCAAAAGGGGTTGGAAGAGGGGGCGGTTGATGTTACCAACGGACTCAATAGAATTAAAGCCCAACTCCCTCCGGGGGTAACCACCGCCATCTATCTGGTGGGGGATTTTACAATGCCCGCCGATGTGTTTGCCCTCTCCCCCAAACCGGGGTCTGGACTCACTTTGGCAGATGTGAGGAAAATTACCGAAAGTTTCATTAAACCCCGGCTTTTGGCAGATAAAGGAATAGGAAATGTGGAGGTGTTTGGAGGGTATCAAAATAGCATTGTGGTAAAGTTAGACCCCCTTCTCCTCCAAAAACATCAAATTCCATTGAAAAAAGTTCTTTCGGCTCTCCAGTCGGTGCGGGATATGCCGATAGGTTTTCTCAAAAGTGAAGGTCGATTCCTCAACCTCACCTTTTACGGAGAGCAGGGAAGTGTAGAAAAATTGAAAAATCTCCCGATAACCCCATCGGTTAAACTGGGAGATTTGGGAAAAGTGGAGTGGAGTTACCGCACCTACAACTCCCTCTATTTGGGAAATGGGAAACCGGCAATTGCAGTGGCAGTCCAACGGGCTCCCGGCGGAAGTTTGACCGAAACCAGTGATCACGCCCGGAAAATTATTGCCCAACTGAAAAGGGAGTATCCCAATATTGAGTTTGAAATTTCCGATACCCAAATTAGATTGGTCAAAACCTCCAACCTCAATATGTTGGAGGCACTCCGGGACGCCATTATCTTCACCCTTTTGGTTCTCCTCTTCTTTTTGGGGAATTTCCGGGCATTGGTGGCGGCGGGGGTCTCCATTCCAATGGTCTTTTTTGGAACCATCGGTTTTCTCTATTTGACCGGACACGGATTAAATATTGTAATTTACACCGCCATTATTCTGGCGTTGGGAATGTTAACCGACGATGCGGTGGTGGTTCTGGAAAATATTGAACGGCATCTGGAGGAGGGAGACCCCAACCCCATCTACAACGGAACCAAAGAGGTTCTTCAACCGATTTTTGCGGGAAGTGTGGCAACAATAGCCATTGTTGCCCCCTTGATGTTTGTGGGAGGCTTCCCCGAAAAGATTTTCCGCCCATTGGTGGAAACTTTGATTGTAGCCCTCTTAATTTCGTGGTTCCTTTCGGTAACCTTTATTCCCAAATTGGCGGAATTCCTCTACCGGAATGGAGCCAAAAAGGGCAAAATTGAGCAGTTCTTTGAAAAACTCTACCAAAAAACCTTTGGGAAATTGATTCCGGTCTATTTGGGAATTCTGAAATTTTCCAACAAACCGCCCCGGATTCTCCGGAGAATGCTCCTCTTCGGGGGTGCAATGTTTGTATTGATGGCGTCCCTCAAAAATGTGATGCCGGTAATTGGGAGAGATGTAATGCCCCCAATGGATACCGGTATTATCAAAGCCCAAATCGAATTCTCCTCCAACCTCAACGCCGATGAAGCCCGGAAAAGAATCGAACCTTTCCTAAAATGGCTCCACTCCCAGAATTGGGTGCTCAATAGCTCCACCGCCATCGGAACTGAACAGGGGGTTCTCTCAATGGGAGGAGGTGGCGGTGGAAATACCATCTCTATGACCATTTTGGCAGTAGACCGCTTCCACCGGAAAGCTACAATTTGGGAGTTGGAAGATGTAATACGGGACCGATTGGCTCAACTCCCCGGGGTAAAAAATTTGGCAGTTTTCGACTTTGGAGCAACCGCCCTCTCCACAATTTCCGCCCCGTTGGATATCCAGTTTAGAAGTGATAGATTTGAAAATCTCCCCCAATTGGCAAATGAAACCGCCAAACTTTTAACCAATCTCAAAGGGGTAACCACCATTAAAACCAGTTGGGATAAAGATTATCAAGAGGGGGTTATCAAATTTGACCTCCCCAAAATGGAAGTTTACGGAATTACCCCTTTAGATGTAATTGGTCAACTTCTGTTGAAAGACCAAATCGTCTCAATTGAAACCTCCCTCTCCTCCCTCCAACCCAACCCAATTATTGTCCGATTTGGAGGGGAGTTTGGGAAAAATCTGGAGGCTTTGAGACTTCTTCCCATCGCAACCCCCAAAGGGGAAGTCCCCCTTGCCACCTTTGCAACCATCAATCGCCACTTTACCTATACCAAAATCACCCGGCAAAATCTCCAATACTCCATCGATGTGGAGGGATTCCGGCGAACTATGCCGATGAGTATTATTACCGATGAAAGCGATAAAATCCTCCAAAGCCACGGAATTACCAACTACCATCAAGTGGGGGATATTAAAGAGATGGACGACTCCTTTGCCCGGTTGATAAAAGCGGTGGCAGTGGGAGTTTTGATCCTGATTCTCACCTTGATGGTAATTTACCGCTCCCTCAAACTGGCTCTGGTAATGATTTTTATCCTTCCATTGTCGATGATAGGGGGAAGTTGGGGAATGTTGGTAGCCCACAAACCCTCCTGTATGCCCAGTATGGTGGGACTTCTCCTCCTCTTTGGAATTATTATTAAAAATGCCATTCTCTTAATCGATTTTTATCGGGAGTTCCGTGAAAAAGGGGAGTCCCCATTTGAATCCGCCTTGGAGAGCGTCCGAATCCGATTCCGCCCCGTAATGATGACCGCCTTCGGAACCATCGCCGGAATGTTGCCAATTGCAATGGAGGAAGCGGTGGGATTGGAGAGACTCTCCCCCTTGGCAGATGTCGCCGTGGGAGGACTTTTGATCGGAACAATTTTAACTCTGGTCTATATCCCACTTTTGGCATATGTAACCGATAGGGAAGATTACTCCTCCAAATCTAAAAATTAATTCTCCTCCTTTTCTTTTTTTCTTTCTTTTTCTTTTATCCAATAGATAAAGAATGGAAAAATAGATACTCTTCCTATTTCTCAATTGGAATGTAACAACTTTCACCGGTCGAGGGATATATTCCATCTCTTTCCTTGGGTTCACCAAACTTTTTGGGAGAGGAGTTGATTGGTCTCCCACTTTCCAATCCCTCCAATTGGGAAAATATTTGCCAATTGGTAGGACACACTCCGGAATTTTTTTGGAAGTATGGAAGGAGAAATTGAAGAAAATTGGGTATTTTTTTGAAAAAGTGGATTGGAAGGAGTTGGAGAAGTTGAAATTTTGACCGGCAAAGGTGTGGAGGAGATAAAATTGAATAAACAAAGCAAAGATACTGCCCCCTTGGAGGCTATTTTAAACTTTTAATTTTTTTGAACTCCCTTTTTGGTTCAATTTATGGGGAAAAGGTCTATTTTTTCCGCCGTTTTTTGTCTCCCCGTCGTTGGGCGGGGGTGCGGTCTGCCCCCCGTTTGTAGCGGTAATCTATTCCCCCATCTTTCCGGACTGGATCGCAACCACATTTCTGCTTTTTTTTCATACTTTTTCCTTTCAATCTCCCCCGATGGGGGAAGAAAAATTAAAGTAAATCCAAAACTTTTTGGAA
>PUXY01000057.1 GCA_009659955.1 Campylobacterota bacterium
AGGGGTGGCCGAGCGGTTTAAGGCGGCGGCCTTGAAAGCCGTTGTGGGGTAGCCCCCCACCGTGGGTTCGAATCCCACCCCCTCCGCCATTTTCATCATTTCTGCATTCAATCTTTTTTTTACTCTTTACTTTATCCTCCAAAACACATCAATGGAAAGACCTCTTTTGACTCAATCCTTTTAAAAAATAAAAAAAGAGAATTAAGGGTTTTGGAGAGTTAAACGGAAAGTTTGCACCCGGAAGAGGGAAGGAAATTTTGATTTTACATGGAGATAGAGTAAGACTGAACCATTGGTATCGGGAGTTTCAATAGGGGTGCAATAGTCGGGACTGCAACTTCCACAATTGGTCATAAAATAGTGGAAGGTAACATTTACATCAAAGGCGGGATCGGAAAAGTTTACCTGTTTTAAGCAACTGGTAGAAAAGTCGTGGGCTTCTATTGCCATTAAACTCATTTCTGCAGCGGAGCGGGCTACCAATTTTGCTCTCACATCCATAAAAGATTGGCGGGTGTGGAGGTTACCGGTTCCCATAAATTCCAGAGTCAATGCACCTATTACCGCCATCACCATTACAAACATCAAAACCAGAAGGAGACTAAATCCTCTTCTCATTTTTGGGGAAGAGGGAGGTGGGGCTTTTTCCAGTGGGTTGGAAGTAAATCTCTCTTTTTCCATTAGAAAACTACCTTTTCTTTGCAAACTGTCAGGTTATACTCTTTTAAATCAATATTATCAGTGGTAATACAAATATAGAGTCTCAAGTTTCCATTTTTTTCCCGGAATTTGAAAAAAGTTATATGGTCTCCGATAATAGTGCTATTTCCGTCGGTATAATTTTGATCCAGCCAAGGGAAATAGTTGAATCGGTAAGTTAAATTAAATTCCCCATTTCCAATTGGCACTGGAACAATTGCACCTCCCCCCCGGAGAATGTAATAATCTTGAAAAATTTTTACCTCATCTTGATTTACACTTACCTGATAGATTTTCCATTTGGTATTGGTTTGGGGCTCCACAAAGTAGAGTTGTTCAGCGGGATAGTTGTAATACCCATAACTATTATTGTAATCTGCCGAAATGGTTCCCCGTCCCGCCGGACCTCCAAAGACCAAAACTGCCAAACCATTTCCAAATACATCATTATTTCCACTTATTCCCCACTGCTTAAAGTAATCCCCCAATATATCTTGAATAATAGTTGGATCTGAATAGGGGGTTGCGATACTCCAATTTCCATCACTCAATTGGGTTGTATCTCCATTTTTCAAATCCACGAACCCACTCCACCCCGGTTTGAGGAGAGTTCCATTCCATTCTCCAATTCTGCCATACCTATCTATTTGGAGCCATTCCAACACCCGATAGCTATCATTATTATCTGGAATTTGGTTCACTGGGAGAAAGTCGTCTATATTGGCTCTCTTACAGCTTTCATCAGTCAAATTACAAGAAACGGCTATAAGAGAATTCTTTAATCTATGCTCTAAGATAGTAGATAAAAGATTAAGTATCGCTTCTGTTTTAATATTGAGTTTTGTCAATTCCCGGGTTACCACATAATGGCGATACACTTTCCGGAGGATATCCAAAGCAATGGTTCCCAATATAGCAGTAATTACTATAGTTGCAATAAGCTCTATAATAGTAAAACTCTTTTTCCTTGCCATACTCTCCTTTCTCATATTTCGTTGAGTCCCAAAAATTTAGAGGCTCCAATGTTGAAAACAGGATAAGTTAAGAGAATAGAGCCATCTCCATTGGTAGCAGTAATTCTAATTATTTTGATATTGGTGGAGTGGGTAGTTTTATTATAGTCACTCCCAAATTGGAAGGTAAAAATTTCTCCTCCCCGATAGAGATCTATATCATTGGCATAAAAAACCTCCACATTCATTGTTACCTTTCCTTGCCCTTCTATTACTTCACTATATCCATTAAAGTCATCTACATCATCGAAGGTGGAGGAATCAGAGGGATTCTCTCCCGGATCTACTCCCAATAGAGAGCAACTTTTGGTATCCAATGGAAGGCGTCCTACTGCAAAATTTTTCAATTGGCTCTCTTTTCCAATTCTATTCCCCGGTAAAAGCTCATCATCTCCATCACACTTAATATAATATTGGACTTGGTCAGTGGTATTTTCATCAAAGGCGGAGTTTTGAACAATCAATCCCAAAAGGGTAAATTCACTAAAAAAAGCCTTTTCCTTCCAACTGGCTTGAATTCCCCGGGTGATTGTGGCAAGTAACACCGGAAAAGCGGTGCTAATAATACCCATTACTACAATTGCTACAATCAATTCAAAGTAGCTAAATCCGCTTCGCTTTTTTATATCCATCAATTATAGCCTCCATTATTTTTCCCGGAACTCCCTCTTTTTGGAGTTTAAATACCCCTTCTGCGGTAGTTCCATTGGGGGACATCACTTTTTCTTTGATTATACCTCCTTTTTCGTTAATTCTCCCGAAACTGGCGAAAAGCCCCCGGGCTAATTTACTGGCTATTTCCCGTTTGAGCCCCAAATATACCCCTGCATCTTCAATCGCCTCTTGGAGAATGCCCAAATAGGCGGGTCCACTTCCGGTAATTGAGGTGGCAATATCTATCTCATTATCCCCTTCCAATTCTATTACTTCTCCAATTTGTGAAAAGAGGGCTACTCCCACCTCCATAGCCCTTTTATCTCCTGCCAGAGCAGTAAATGAAGAGTTATAAAAAGCCCCAATATTTGGCATTGCCCGGAGGTAGTGGCACGCAGGAATAACTTTAAGGTCTTCCAATTTTTTCCCTGCCAAAATGGAAATTAAAATATCTCCAGTCCCCTTCAACTTTTGTGCCACTTCCCGGAGTGCATAGGGTTTTACCGCCAAAATTACAACTTTACCGGTAATATCAAACCCTTCCAAGGGATAAAAATTTCCCTTTACCTTTTTGGCGACCTCCTCCCCTTTTGTCGGGTTTCTTCCAACAATCTCTATCTGATATTTCTCCTTTAACCCTTCCCCTATTGCTTGAGCCATTGCTCCATATCCGATAATGGTTATTTTTCCAGTTTGCATATTTCTCCTTTTTGGGGATATGAAGTAGATGGATAAGGTCCTCCGGTAATTGGTCCCACTTTTTCATAAAATTTTAAAACAGAAATGAACATTGTGGTAACCGCGGGACCAATAATTAGTCCCCAAATTCCAAAAGAGGAGAGACCGGCAACAATTGCAAAAAAGATAACCAAAGAGTTTAGTTGGGTTTCAGTCCCAAAAAAATCTTTTACCACTGCAATTATCGCCGGTTTTACAAAGGTATCAGCAACTATCGAAATAATCACAATTGAATAGACTGCTACTACAATGGCACCTGTTGTATTACCTATGGCATAGAGATAGAGGGAAACAGGTCCCCACATCAATATTCCTCCAATTACCGGAATAATAGAGGAAAAAGCATACATTGTCATAAAAAGAAAAAAATCCAATCCATAAAAAGAGACCACAATCCCAAAGAGCAACCCTTCCAATAGAGCGGTTAAAATAGTTGAATAGAAAACCACACTCATCACTTCACTGGTTTGAAAAAAAAGGGTTTTCAATTTGTAATCATCGATAGGAATGATTCTCATAATATACAAGAGAATCTCCCTTCCATAGAGAATAGCAAAGAAAAAGAAAATAATTATTAAAAATGTATCTTTAATAAAGACTGCACTTTTGGCGGTAATTGTTGCAACAATAGGAACAATTTTATTGTAAAGCTCCATAACTTTTTCCGGTTGAAAAAAACTTAAAAGCTCATCTCTAATTTTTATTACAGGAATATAGCTAATTAACTCTTGAATTTTGATTAAAATCTTTTTTACATCTTCTATTGAAAAATGGGAAATATATTTTCCAGTCTCCACCAAAAAATAGATAGCGGGTCCAAAAATTAAAAGAGCCAAAACCAGAGTGAGAATAGTGGCAATAATGTATCTATTCCGGATATATCGGGAGAGCATCAAATCCACTTTTCCAAAGGAGATAGCCATCAAACTGGCAATGGCTATATCCATTAGATAGGGTTTATAGGTTAAATAGACGGCAAACCCCAGTCCAAGAGTTAATAGACCTAAAAAGTTCATTTCTCTCCTCCATTGGCAAATTCTATCAACTCTTCTACACTTCGAATATAGGGAGGAAGATGTTTCCAACTCTCCAGAAATACCCGGGCAGTAGTTCGAGCATCTCCCAATGCCCTGTGCACCGGCTCTTGGGGAAGATGGAGTTCCTCTTTCAAATATTGGAGACCATACCGGGGGGCATTGATGGTTTTATTGGCAAGTTTTAGAGTGCAAAGGGGGCGATTAAGTAATTCCCCCAAATTCTCCCGTTGAAATTGTTGGGCTAAAAATTGATAATCAAAACTGGCAGGGTGGGAGGCGAATACTTTATCTCCCAAAAACAATCTAAACTCTTCCAAAACCTTTTTTTGACTCTTCTCTCCTGCCAACATTTTTTCATCTATCCCAGTAATTTTAGTAATATACTCCGGAACAGAAGGGGCATAAATAAGAGAGGAAAACTCTTCCGCCATTTTTCCATTGCGAATTACAACCGCTCCAATCTCTATTATTTGCCCTTCAGAAGGTTTGGAGTGGGTTACTTCAATATCCACAATGCAATACTCCCCTTCCCAAAAAGGAGTAAAAGCAGTTTTTAAATAGATTTTATTTTTCCTTTTTATTAATGGGAGTCCCTGCAGTTTTAAAAGCTCAAACCGCTCTTCCCATCCCAAATTGGGATAGATATTATCAGTTAATTTTTCGAAATTGGGAATAGATAGAGGCTTTTTCTTTAAAAACCTGACCAATTTATCCACCATCTCTAAACTTTTTGGGTAATTATATCTATAAAATTTAAGTCGGCTCTATTTTTTAAGCCCTTTGGGAGAATTGTATTACCTTATATTAACGGATTTTTTTGGAAAAAAGGAGAAAAAGAGGGGGAAATTAGAGGTCTTTTTCGATCCCGGTTTTTTTGAGGGTAAATTCCACAAATTTGTAAGCCACAATAATCAGAATA
>PUXY01000058.1 GCA_009659955.1 Campylobacterota bacterium
GCCACCGCTTGGGAGGAGGCTCCCCGGAGGAGATTGTCGATAACCACATTTACATAGAGGTGGGTGCCGTTGGTCATTGCAAAAATATCGCAAAAATGGGTTCCGTTGACCTGTTTTATCGAAACCGGGTGGGGAAAGACCCGGACAAAAGGCTCATCGGCGTAAAAGCTCTCCAAAATTGGAAGGGGCTCCACCTCATCTTTCAATTGGGCATAAATGGAGACCTCCATTCCCCGGTTTACCGGCATCAAATGGGGGACAAAGGTGACTTTTACTCCGCTTTTCTCCTCAATTTCAATGGAGTGGCGGTGGCGGATAGGGTTGTAGGGGAAAAAGTTTTCATCTACATTTACAAATTGGGTGGTTTCGGTTACCTTTTTCCCCGCTCCACTTACCCCACTTTTGGCGTCCACAAAGACCCCTTGGGTCTGGTCGATGTAGGGGAGGAAGGGAAAGAGTCCCAAAAGGGTGGCGGTGGGGTAACAGCCGGGGTTTGCTACCAATTCTGCCCCCACTATCTCTTTCCGGAAAAGTTCCGGGAGTCCGTAAGCCGACTTTTTCAAATTGGTGGGGTCGATATGGGGGCAGTAAAATTTTTCGTAATTTTCCCGTTTCAGTCGATAATCGGCACTGAAGTCGACTACTTTTACCCCCCGTTTCCGGAGGTGAATTACATATCCCATTGCAGTTTTATGGGGGACTGCCAAAAATACCAAAGGAAATTGGGAGATTTTATCTATATCCGCCTCTTCAATTTTCAAATTTGCCACCCCTTCCAATCCGGGATAGAGTTGATTGAGCTCCCCCGGTTGGGTTCCAAAGAGGGCTCCAATTTCAAAATAGGGGTGATTTAAAAGAATCTTTATCAATTCTACACCGGTGTAACCTCCGGCTCCTACAATTGCCACTTCCATTTTGCCCATTACCCAATCCTTTTTGGGTAAATTATAACTTAACCGCCGGAGGTGGAAGGGTGGGGTTTGGGGTTCAAATCTTCCAAAATTGGGGAAAGGAGATGGAGAGTTTTTTCTTTTTTTTTAATTTATTTTTATACATTCGGCTATCTGCCAGTTTGAGAAGCTCTTCAAACTTTTTCCCATCGGTGGGAAAAATGGCGATTCCAGAGGAGATACCCAATTTATACTCCCGAAATTGGGTAGCAATTTTCTCTTCCAAAAGTCTAATTCTCCTCTCAATTTCAGAGAGGGAGTCTTCTGAAATTACCACAAACTCGTCACCCCCATACCGGAAAACCCAATCAAATTCGAAAACCTCCCGGAAAATTTTTCCCAACTCTTTCAAAATTTTATCCCCTTTGGGGTGTCCCTCTTTATCATTTACCTCTTTGAAATTATCCAAATCGAAAAAAACAATTACAAAGGGTTTATTGATTTTCCGATGTTGTTTCTCCAGATTGTGTCCATATTCGAAAAGGTATTGTTTATTGTAAAGTCCGGTGAGGGAGTCCCGAATCGCCTTTTCAAAGGTTTTCTCCAGAATATCCTGCTGTTTGGAGATGAAATAGTCATACTTTTTGGTCACCTCTTTCAAAATGTTTTGGAGGATTTTAATTTTTATCTCTTCTCTCATTCTACTTCTCCCTTAAAATTGCCACCAATGAAGTTTCGTTAAACAATTTCAGACGATTATATTTGGAGTCGGGACCCACCTCTCCAAAGGAGAAGAAACCAAAAAGGTGGGTATTGAAAATATTGGTGTAAATATCAATCTCTTTATGTTGTTTATCCTCCAACACATATTGCCGGGCGACACAGGAGACATTGAAAGTCAATTCCGGATAAGGAACTTGGGGTTTAATTTCGGTGGCAACCCTTTTATCCTCATTTAAAATCTCCTCGGGACCGGCAAAGGAGAGTTTAAATTTTTGACCTTTTTTAATGGGACCATAAAACTCAACCCCATCTTCTTTGATACTTTTGAAGGTGCGGAGGGTTGCCAAATACCCCTCATCTTCGTCTAAAATATAGATGGGGGCATACCAGAGATACCGGATATCTGGATTGGGAATATCTTTGAGAAAATCTTTGGCGATATGGTAGAACTCTTTCCCATCATCTACACTTACAATTTTTACCCCCTCCCCTTTGGCAATGGTGTAGGTAATTCCATAGGGTTGAAACCCCAAAGAGATGCCGGTTGCCACATCAAACCCGTGGAAACTTAAAATTGCAACCCCATCTTCAATAATTTTGTTATCCACAAAAATGGCAGTTTTCTTTTGAACTCCGGTGGTAGAGCAGAGACCTCCCACAATATTGTTGACCGGTTGATACTGGAGCCGGGAACTGACCTCTTCTATAAAAAATCCCATACTTTCAGAGTAATTTCCCAAAAAAAAGTGGAAACTATTGGAGTGGGTATTAAAATAGTCTGCCAATTGATTGACACTCTCTTTTTCAAAAATAGAGTCTAAAACTTGTAAATTTACACTCCCTTCCCTCTCCATTTTCATTACACAACAGACCACCCCTTTTTCAATAATTTTTTCATTCCAAAAGGAGGAGATAGAGGAGAATGCCAAATAGTTGGTGGTGCCAAACACTTTTTGGATTAACTGATTCACATCTTCCCGGGGAAAGGAGGGGTGGATTGAAAAGATTAAAAAATCGTAAGAGCTAAAATTCCTCCGAATCTCCTTTTCCAAATCCTCCAGACAGAAGAGAAAAGAGTTTCGGACACTGGCGAAGACTTTTGCAACCAAAATTGACTCCTTCCAAAGGACGCCGACAAAAATTTTCCGATATTTTATTGCAATGGAGTAAAATTTATATTAAAATACCCCTTGCAAAATTAAATCTCAACGAAAGGTGGTGAGAGCAGTGCCGGGAATAGTTGTCCATCCGGGAGAAGATTTCGAAACTGCCTACAGAAAATTTAAACGGCAAGTTGACCGGAATTTAATTATTGTTGAGGTTCGGAAACGGCGGTTCTATGAACCTCCAAGTGAACGGCGGAAACGGGAGAAAATTGCTATCCGGAAAAAGATTCTCCGGAAGTTGTGGTTACTCCGGCGGTTCGAATCCCGCCTCTAACCCCCTTTTCTCTTTTTTCTTTAAAATCTTTAAAGAATTGGATTTATAAATCTCCAACTTTAACCTTCCAATTATTTAGTCATATAATTGATCCAGTCATTCTCCAATCAAAAATCAAAGAGTGTGTCCAATGAAGTTTAATTGAATTTGTTTATTTAATTATCTAAATTAATTGAATTAGAGAGATTAATTGAACCAGAGAGAGAAAATTATTTTTTAGATACGCACTCCCACAATCTTCCCATAATTTTCTCTATCTCCCACCTATCAGAAATTTCAATTTCCCTCTTATTTGGATTTAAACTCCCCCTCCAAGGCTATTTTTTTGGTATATAGGAGAGGAGAAAATGGGGGAAAGGGGAAAAAGGTTGAATCTGAAATTTCCAATTAAACAATAGGAGTTGAAAAATGGGAACCAATCGGGCAAAAAGTGAGATGATGGCTTTGGTGGGAGGGTGTGTCCAAGACCGCCCCAACTATCTGGTGCCCCCCAATTTGAAAGGGGAGTTTTCAAAAATTATTACCGGCTCTTTTCAGATAGAGACCCAACCGATGGAGGGGAAGAGGTATGATTTGATTATAGAAGAGAAACCTTCATCGGCGGAAAAGGTGAAAAAGCGGTTGTCGGAGGTGGGTATCTATATCACCTCCATCGATTCACTGGTGGAGAGGGAGATTTTCCGGGATTTTTCAAACCATTTTGAAATTGTAATGCCCTACTACTTTATTACCGACAATTTTTGGGTTACCCCTCTACTTTTCGCCAGTCTCAAATATCACCCCACTGCCGATATTATCCGCCATAGGAGTGATTTTGTGGAAGATGCCTACTACTACACCACCGATATTCACCTTGCCAGTTTCCAACTTCCCCGCCACATTTTCAATAAAATCCGCGATGTAATTAGAATTTAAAACTCCCCCTATTTTTGGGGAGTTTTCCAGTCAAACTCCATAGGAGTTTGATATACTTTTCAAAAAAGGGAGCCAATGTATATTCCCAAATCTATTTTTGATCCCGATGAAAAAGGACATTTTGGAAAATTTGGGGGACGCTTTGTTCCAGAAACTTTAATGCCAATTCTCCTTGAACTGGAGGAGGAGTATAAAAAAGTTCGATTTGACCAAGAGTTTTGGAAGGAGATGGACTACTACTATCGGGAGTATATCGGACGCCCAACCCCCCTCTATTTTGCCGAAAATATCTCCAAAGAGATTGGGGCAAAGGTCTATCTGAAACGGGAGGATTTGAACCATACCGGAGCCCACAAAGTCAATAACACCATTGGACAAGTTCTGTTGGCAAAAAGGTTGGGGAAAAGACGGGTGATTGCCGAAACTGGGGCGGGACAGCACGGGGTTGCCACCGCCACAGCTGCCGCCCTTTTTGGGTTGGAGTGTGAAATTTTTATGGGGGAGAAAGATGTAGAGCGACAGAAGTTGAATGTTTTCCGAATGGAGCTTTTGGGGGCAAAGGTGCACCCGGTCAAAAGTGGAAGTCGGACTTTGAAAGATGCAATGAATGAGGCTATCAGATTTTGGGTTACCAACGCCCGGGATACCTTCTATGTAATTGGCACCGTGGCGGGACCCCACCCCTATCCAATGATGGTGCGGGATTTCCAAGGGATTATCGGGTATGAGACCAAGGGGCAGATACTCCGGAAGGAGAATCGTCTCCCCGACTATCTTATCGCCTGTATCGGGGGAGGGAGTAACGCAATGGGACTCTTCTCCCAATTTTTGGAGGAGGAGGGAGTCCAGTGTATCGGAGTTGAAGCGGGGGGATTGGGGATAGAGACCGGAAAACACGGAGCCAGTCTCAACGCCGGCTCCCCCGGGGTTCTCCACGGACAGATGAGTTATCTCCTCCAAGATGAAGATGGACAGATTTTGGAGGCTTTCTCCATCAGTGCCGGACTGGATTACCCGGGGATTGGACCTGAGCACGCCTTCCACTTTGAAGAG
>PUXY01000059.1 GCA_009659955.1 Campylobacterota bacterium
TTCACAACCTTTTGGAGGGCTTCTCTATCTTTGGGGGTTTTTAAAATGGGTTTACAGAAAAAGTGGGGGTTCAATTTTCCACCTACCACATCGTCTAAAGTAAAAAGGAGATGGTGGAGGGTAATAGTTGCGTAAAGATTGGGAGCTTTTTCCAGTAAATCTACCAACTCAATGGTAGAAATATGCTCCATAATAATAGGTAAGTTGGGAAAATCCTTTGCCAATTTCAGATAAATTGGAGCAAATTCCCTCTCCCGCTCCATTACAAACCCATTGGTTTCTCCGTGGACACTTAAAGGGATTTTCAACTCCTCCATAATCTCCAATACCGGGTAAATCTCTTCCAATTTTTTTACCCCGGCTTCAGAGTTGGTGGTAATTCCTGCCGGATAAAGTTTAATGGAGAAAATTTTACTCCGCCACTCTTTCAACTCCCGATAGGTGTAATTCCGCATAAAAAGGGTCATTAAAGGTTTAAAAACTTCCCCATTGAGAGCCTCTTCAATCTCTTCTCTATATTTATCTACCTTTTCTCCCGAATCTACAGGGGGAGTTAAGTTGGGCATTACCACGCCTCCGGCAAATTGCCGGCTACTCCACGGAATTACATCTTTGAGCATTTCCCCTTGCCGGAGATGGAGGTGCATATCCACCGGTCTATCCAACACAATTCCCATTTAAAACTCCTTTATCTCCCCTTCTAATTGGAAAGAAGGTTCCTTTTTCTCTATTTTACCCTTTCATTCTTTCCATTTTTCCACTCCTACCCCCTTTTTTTCCACCGGAACCTTAATATTGGGCGGGGATTACTGCAAAGGCTTTGGCGGGGAATTTTTTGGCAAAGGTGCGAATCCAGATGGTTTTTCCCTCCGGGGAAATTTTTACGGCTACAATATTGGGCTCCGGTTTATTGTCTACCAAAGGATTGGGGGATTCGGCAAAGCCCACCAATAGATAATTACCATCGGCGGTAAAAGTAATTGAATAGGCTCCACTATTCCATCTACTTTGGAGAAGTCGGGACCACATAAGACGCCCCCATCGGTCGATTTTAACTATTAAAATATCTTTATGGCGATAAGAGCTATAGTAGTTGGTCCACCCCACCAAAATATACCCTCCATCACGGGTGGGAATTACACTCCGGGCTTCATCGTCCCCGGGGGTTCCGTAAGTTTTGAGCCACTCTATTTTACCCTTTTGGGATATTTTCATTGCCATTATCTCTTTATCTTTTTTGGGAGAGGTAGTCCACCCAATTACCAAATATCCCCCATCGGTGGCGGGGATAATTTTGAAAGGAACTCCTTCAAAGGGGTAAATTTTATACCAAAGGATATTTCCATTTCCATCAATCTCCATTACCGAGGGGTGATATTTATCTTCCAAAACATAATACCTATTTCCGGTAACCATATACCCTTTTCCGTCGAGGGCAGGGATAATCCATTTGGCATCTCCACTTTGGAGGGTCTTTTTGTAGGTTTTAAGCCAAACTCTATTCCCATTCTCATCGATTCTAACAATTAATCCGTGTCCATTGTCTCCAAAATGCCCGGTAATAATATAACCTCCCCCCCGGGCAGGGATAATACAAGTTGAGGTGTCGTAATTCTCTCCCCCATAGGTTTTGAGCCAATATTGTTTCCCTTGGGGGGAGATTTTTATTGCCATTACATCGTAGATTCCCAATCCATAGGAGATAGTGTCTCCAATTAAAATATAGTTTCCATTGGGGGTAGGGGTCAACATTGTTAACTGGTCGTCTTTCCGTCCCCCGTAAAGTTTAGACCAGATTTTCTGTCCCTGTTCATCGATTTTAATTAAAATCCCATCTTTTCCCCGGTAACCGGCAATAAGATAACCTTGCCCCGGAATATCCCGGGCAAAAGAGGAAGAGGGAGGAATAAGGAGAAAAAAGGAGAGGAGAAACTTTTTGGCAACTCTTTTCACCATTGGACACCCTTTTTTGGAAAATTGGGGCTCAACTCTTTCACTTCGGGATTATTGGAATTTCCGTTATAGATAAAGATTATCTCTATAAAGGGAGAAAAAAGGGGAGAAAGGGAGCAATTCCCCCCTCTTCTCAGAGGGAGATGTTACATTCTGAAAACTTTTTTCCCACCGGGGGAGTTACCTTGAACCGCAGATATATTTACAATCTTCCAAAACAAAAGCCTCGTGGCGGAGTCCCGGGGAGACTTTAAGTCTATCTCCTTTCCGGAGATGGTGGCGGGTTCCATTCTCCTCTACAATTACCAATTCCCCGTCCAATACAACCCGAATCTCCTCATACGGGTGGGCGTGGAGGGGGTAGTAGGTTCCTTTTTTATCTCTCCAGAGGAAGATATTTTTATACCCCTGTTTTTGTAAACTTTGAACCACTTCATCAACTCTTTTATCTTTTTCTTCCATTTTTGACTCCTTACCTTTGAACTCTTTGGATCTTTTCTCTTTTACTTTTATTGCTCCATAGAAAACTTCTCCCCTATGCTCTAATTACCAATAGAAGAGTTTTTTGTAAAAGGGCAAATTGGGGGGTTGGGAATTTTTAGGTATGGTGATATTGTATTCTTGGGAAATATTTTTATCCCCCAATCGGTGGTAAAGGTTCTCTATCTCCTTCTCCATATAGAGTCGGGTCAATTGGGCTTTTGCCAGAATGGTATTAACTTCATACCGATAGGGAGAGTCGGGGTAATTTTGAAGATATTGCTCCCCTTCGTGGATAATCTGGAGAATCAATTTTTGATTGGTGTAGGGGCTATTGTAGCGGTCAAAATCGAATTTAATTTTCATATATTCACACCACGGACGGGTTTGGGCATCGGAGTAGCGTTTTTCATAGAGATTTAAATACTCCTTTGCCAATTTATACTCCCCATTGGAGTAGTGGGCAAAGGCTAAAATTAGTAAATCGGTGGGAATGTAGGGGGAGTTGGGGTATTGGGCTTCCATTGTCAAAAATGCCTCATCGGCATCATCTAAATTGTCGTGATTTATCTGTTTTTTAATCTCCTTGTGGAGTTCCAAAGGGGAGAATTGTTCGTAACTTTTCCGGTGGGCACATCCACTCCAGAGTAATAATCCCAAACTCCCCACAATTGCCCCTACTATCTGCTTCCGAACTACTCCCATTACGCCACCTTTTTTGATTCTATTTTTACCAAATTGGGGTTAACCTTTAGATAAAATCGCTACAATTGAAACCAAAAAAGGGTTTCAGTGGGAAAAAGAAAGAGTTTTGTTAACTATATTCTTTGGAGATATTTGCGATTTGATAGAAAACACCCTTTTATCTATATCAGTTTTATCCTCTCCTTTTTGGGGGTAATGACCGGGGTTGCCACTTTGATGATAGCAATGGGAATCCTCAACGGAATGGACGGAGAACTCCGGAAAAAACTCCAGATTATGGAGTATCCTATCACCATTTACGCCCCCCAAGGGGAGTTGAACTCCCACTTCCTCCAAAAGTTGGAGACCCAATTCCCCAACTACAAATTTTCCCCCTATCTGGAGACCACTGCGGTGGTGCAGAGTGGTGGAGAATTGAAAGGTTTAATTCTCTATGGGGTGGACTTTAAAAGAGAAAAGGAGATTAATCCAATTTTGAAAAAAGGGGTGGAGGAGTGGAAACAACCTATTGGACTTTTTGATGTGGTGGTAGGTAAAAAACTTTTTGACTGGTTGGGAGTTCAACCGGGGGGAAAGACCATTTTTATCTTTTCCCGGTTGAGTCCAATGGGATTTTCGGTGGAGCCCCTTTTTAAAAAGGTGAGAATTATCGGCTATTTCCAAAGCGGATTGAGCTCTTTCGATTGGGGAATAGGGTATATGGATATCCGGGGGTTGAAGAGAATTTTAAACCAACCCTACTTTGACGGAATCCATATCTGGACTCCCAACCCTTTCAAAGATATTGAAAAAATCCGGAAATTTCTCCCCAAATCCTTTACCGCTTTGGGGTGGTGGCAACAAAATAAAAACTTTTTCGCTGCTTTAAAACTGGAAAAAACCGCAATTTTTCTGGTGTTGATGTTAATTGTATTGGTAGCGTCCCTAAATATTATTAGCTCCCTCTTAATGATGGTAATGAGCCGACGGAAGGAGATAGCTTTAATGTTGAGTCTGGGAGCCTCCCCCCTCCAAATTAGAAAAATCTTTTTGAGAATGGGAATTTTAATCGGAATTGGGGGAATAGTTGTGGGGAGTTTGATAGGGTTTGGGATAAATTGGATTCTCTCCCACTACCAAATTGTGGATATTCCCAAAGGGGTTTACGGGGTCGATAAACTGGTGGTAGACCTCTCGTGGAGAGATTATCTCCTAATTGTAGGGGGCACTTTCCTAATTACCCTCCTCTCCAGTCTCTACCCCGCCTACAAAGCCTCAAAAATCGATGTATTGGAGACTTTGAGATATGAGTGAGAGGAAAAAAGAAAAACCGACCGGAAATTATCGGAAAAGAGAGGGAGACCTCCAATTGGGTTCCAATCCCAAGATAAACCCTCCAGACTCTTCAGAGGGAAAGAGTTCAAAGGGGACACACTCCCAAAATTTGACCTCCGACTCCCCCAAATTTAATCGACTTTTGGCTCTCAAAGCCGGGGCTGGGAGTGGAAAAACCTTTGCCCTTGCAATTCGATACATCTCCCTCCTTCTCCAAGGAACCGACCCCAATGAAATTTTGGCAATTACCTTTACCAACAAAGCCACCGCCGAAATGGAGGAGAGAATTATCAAATTTCTCCGCCTCTCCCGGTTGCCGGAGGAGGAGCAGGAGGCGGTAATTGGGGAGTTGGTGCGGAGTAGTGGACTTCCCCGGGAGATTGTAAAGGAGAAACTGGAGGGGGAGGAGCTTTTAAAGAAGGTTTTGGAGGGGAGATTGAGAATCTGGACAATCGACTCCCTCCTCCATCGGATTGTGAGAAAATTTGGGTA
>PUXY01000060.1 GCA_009659955.1 Campylobacterota bacterium
AGTCTGGAAAATATTCTTCAATTTTTTTCCTTATTCCAATTAAAATTTCCCTTTACTCTTTCCCACCAAACTCCTATCAAAAAAGTAGGGAAATAGAAAAGTCTTTTTGGAAAAAAATTAAAACCCTTTTTTCTTTTTTGGTATAAAGTTAAATTGGTTTACGCCACTTTTTTACTCCAATTGGACTAAATTTTACCTTTCAAAAGGGTTGTGTATGGGAGATTTTCTTTTAATTTTAATGTTAGCCGGTTTTTTTGTAAGTGTAATTGTGGGAATTGTGGGGAGTTTAATTGTCTTTACCCGGAGTAGCTCTTTAACTGGAGCGGTGAGCCACGCCAATTTTGGGGCGGTTGGGTTGGCTTTCTACTTCCATCTCTCCCCCCAACTTATCCCCTTTGCCATTGCCCTTTTCAGTGGGGTGGTGGGGCTTCTCCTCTCCTTTATTACTTTCAAACTCCCCAATCGGAAGGAGACTTTAATCAATGGGGTTTGGGCGGTGGGAATGAGTCTGGGGATTCTCTTTCTCTATTTGGGAAATATTCAAAATAGTGAAGTTTTGAGTTATCTTTTTGGGAATTTCCTCTTTACCACCAAATCCCAACTCTACCTTTTGGGGGGGATTACCCTTTTTCTTCTCCTCCTTTTACCCTTTACCAAAATTATCCTCTCAATCAGTTACGACCCCGAATTTATGAAACTCCGGCACATTCCGGTGGGTCTAATTTACACCCTCTTTTTGGTGGTGGTTTCGGTGGTAATTGGGCTTTTGGTGCAGAGTGTGGGGATTATTCTCCTCTTGGCTCTCTTCACCCTTCCCCCAATTATTGTAGAGCAGTTGATAAAACACCCCTTTTTGGTAATTCTCTTCTCCTCCCTTTTAACCTTTGGGGTAATTGCCTCTTCTATTCTCCTCTCCCTCTACTACCCCCTTCCTCTAATTCCGTTGATTGTGTTGATTTTGGCGGGACTATTGATAGTGGTAATTCTCCTCAAAGAACTCCGCTCTTTCGTCTTTGCCCGTGGGTAATGGCTATTGCCAAAGCGTCGGAGATATCAAGGGGTTTTATCTCCCCCCCAATCCCCAAAATCCGGCGAACCATAAAGGAGACCTGCTCTTTGGAAGCTTTTCCGTTGCCGGTCAATGCCCTTTTTACTTGAAGGGGGGTGTATTGGTAAAAGGTGGGGTAATATTCCAAAATTTTTACCCCAATTGCCCCCCGGAATTGGGCAAGTTTGATAACACTTTTGGGGTTGTAGGCAAAAAAGATATCTTCCAGTGCCACCTCATCGACCGGGTAACGGCTTAAAATTTGGGTAATCCCGGCGGTTAAACTCTTCAACTGGGTGGGCAACTCCCCGGCACCAATCTCTATTACCCCTCCGGCAATAAGGTGAAACCCGTGGCGGAGCTCTACTACCCCATATCCGCACCGGCGACTCCCGGGGTCAATTCCCAAAATTTTCATTTTTCCCCCTTAATGGCGGAGGAGAAAGGGAGGATTTTTCCTATCTCTTGCCGGAAATTGGTCGGAGAAACAAGATGGTAACGGTTTCCAAAAAAGGTAAACTGGAGCCGGTGGGCGTGGAGCATCAATCGGGGGGCACCACTCCAAAAAATCCGCTCTTTTGGGGTCAACTCTTTTTTTAAATAGCGGTCGGCTATCGGATTGGGCACCCCATAGAGGGGGTCTCCAACTATCCGGTGTCCAATACTCCAAAGGTGGACTCTAATCTGATGTTGACGCCCGGTCAAAGGGGTAACCTCCACCAAAGTAAACCGATTGTCGATAACTTCAAGGGGTTTTACCAGAGTGGTGGCACTCTTTCCGGTGGGGGAGATGGTAACTTTAACCTTTATCTCCTCATTTCTGTTTACCGCTATCGGCTTTTTAATGGTCAACCGCCGGGGTATCACCCCCTCCACCAAAGCCAAATACCCCTTTTCCACCTCCCGATTTTGGAATGCCTGTTTCAAAATCCGCTCCGCCACTCTATTTTTACTGGCAATTACCACCCCACTGGTCTCTTTATCCAGTCGATGCACCAGATTGGCTCCATTTCCATAAAGTCGCCGGACATCGTCCAAAAGGGAGCGGGTATTTGCCAACTTTTTGGGGTGAATTGCCACTCCCGAAGGCTTATCGAACACCGCAAAATGGAGGGTTTCAAAAAAGGGGGTGAGTCCATATCCGTTGGGCTCAAAAATTATACATTTGAGAATACCTCTCCCCTTTTCCCCCTTCTCCCGAACCGGTTTTCCGTCAATGGAGACCCTTCCCCGGTCGATAGCCCTCTTTGCTTCCCGGGGGGTAAACCCCAATTTTTCCACCAAAAAATCCAGAACTTTTTCGCCATTTATGGAGAATTCCCGCACTACAAATCCCATTTCTACCTCCACAATTTCAGATAGAGGCGGGTTGGAGGGGGATACCCTTCAATGGTTTTACTCAAATCGGGGGTTAAAAAACTCTCCAAAGACTCCCCCTCTATCCACGGGGTTTTACTCTGCTCTTCCAAATCGGTTTTCCGCTCCCCAATCACCTCCCAATGGGAGAATTTAGCCCGGTGGAGCCAGTTGAAAAGGGCGGATTTTGTGGGAATAAAGTAGACATTTTTCATTTTGGCATATCGGAGGGGGGAGAGGACATACTCTCCCTCCCCGGGGATAATTAAAGTGTCGATTACCGCTTCTCCCCCCGGAGCCAACCCCTGCCGAAGCTCTTTCAACATCTGAATAGGGTCACTCCGGTGATAGAGCACCCCCAAACAGAGGATTAAATCCCAATAGCCGGGGGTCAAAGGGAGGTGCTCAACCCCCAAAAGGTAATACTCTATCGGAAATTGGAGGAAATGGTTGACAAACTGGAACTGGAGGGAGAAGAGGGGAGAAGGGTCCCACCCCACCAACTCCTCTCCCCCCATTTTCCCCAATTGAAAAAGATAATAGCCGTTGTTGCAACCTACATCAAGCACCCTCTTCCCCACCGGGTTGAGATGGGGAGCAATAATTTCCCATTTTATGTAACTTCTCCACTCACTCCAAATCTCCACCCCGTTGAGTCGGAAAGGTCCCTTCCTCCAAGGTTTCAACTTTTCCGCAATTTGTCTCACCTCTTCCGATGAAATTCCCTCCCCCTCCGCCTCTATCCACTTTCCTATTTCAATTTTGGTAGTTTTTACCGGTGGCAACCCCTCCACCAACTCCTTCAATGGAGCAATATTTTTCCACCGATACCACTTCTCCCTCTCTTCCAAAATTTTTTGGAGATTTTTATCTTTTTTCCACTTTTTGGACGCCACTTTTTTTACCTTTTATCTCCCAACTGGAGAAATATTTTGGATTTGGAATAGAATCTTCAATGGAAAAAAAAAGAGAGAAGATTGGGAAAAATTACCCCCATTTCCCTTTAAAGGAGCAAAAAAGGAGAAAATAGCCCACCTTCTCCCTCTCCCCCTCTCCTTTACCACTCTTCTATCTTCTCCACCCGTTGGGCGTGGCGACCCCCCTCAAATTGGCTTCCAAACCACCCTTCCAAAATCGATTCAATCTCCCCTTTTCCCACAACCCGGGCACCGAAACAGAGGATATTGGCATTATTGTGTCGCCGTGCCATCGAAGCAGTATAGTGGTCGTGGCACAACGCTGCCCGAATTCCCCGATGTTTATTGGCAGAGAGACTCATTCCGATACCGGTTCCACAAATCAAAATTCCCATACTTCCCGGGTTTTGTGCTACCGCCTCCGCCACTTTGTGGGCATAATCTGGATAGTCGACCCGGTCTGGGGAGTGGCAACCCAAATCCTCAACTTCTACCCCCTTCTCCTCCAAAAGGGAGATTACAAACTCCTTTACTTCAAAGCCGGCGTGGTCGGTTCCGATAAAATATTTCATAATCGCAACCCTTTCCTTAATCTTGTTGTAAAATAATAATATTCAAAATTTTATCAAACCTCCGGAGTCGAAGAGATGGTAAAACTGGGAGTAAATATCGACCATATCGCCACTTTACGGGAAGCCCGACAGATAAATGAACCGGACCCGGTAATGGCTTTGGGGATTCTGAAGGAGGCGGGGGCAGACCAAGTAACAATCCACCTCCGGGAGGACAGACGCCATATCCACGATAGGGACGCCCGTCTGATTGTGGAAACCTCCTTTTTGCCGGTAAATATTGAGTGCTCTATAAACCCTGAAATTATCGATATAATCGCACAATTGAAACCCCACCGGGCAACCCTTGTTCCGGAGAGACGGGAAGAGGTAACCACCGAAGGGGGGTTAGATGTGGTCAAATATCGGAAGGAGATTGAGGAGATTTTGAAACGACTCAATGGGGAGGGGGTAGAGGTCTCCCTCTTTATCGACCCCAGTCGGGAGCAGATTTTGGAGGCGGGGGAGTTGGGGGTTCAGATGATAGAGCTCCACACTGGACGCTATGCCAACCTCCATCTTGCCCTCAATAGCAACCTCAACCGCACCCACCACCCGATTTTTTCCGACTGGGATAGGGAGCGGTTGAAAAGGGAGTTGGAGCAGGAGTTGAGACTCCTCCGGGATAGCGTCCTTTTGGGAAAGGAGATGGGGTTGGCAGTGGCAGCGGGACACGGACTCAATTACCAAAATGTGAGGGAGATAGTCCAAATTCCCGGAGTGGAGGAGCTAAATATTGGGCACTCCATTATTGCCAATAGTATCTTTTTGGGACTCAAAAATGCTATAGAAAAAATGAAAAGGATTATCGATGAAAGTGTTAAGTTCCAAACCGATTGAACTTCAACGGGTTAAAACCAAAAGCGGAGCGGAGTTGTGGAAAATTCAACTGGAAGGGGAAGGAAATTTCCTTTTGGAGCAAAACCCCAAAAAAGAGTCCATTTTTGGGCGGTGGTATCGGCAAAAAAAGGCGGAAAACCCCGATTTTTACCTCTTTTGGGAGTT
>PUXY01000061.1 GCA_009659955.1 Campylobacterota bacterium
CTACCTCTGTAAAAAGCTCCGGAATTATTTCAGATATCGCCCCCTTTTCACCCCCCGGTATCGGGGTAAGGAGATAAGTTGGGAGGAGGGGCTAAATCGACTGGTGGAGATGCTTCAGGGGGTGGAGCCGGAGAAGATTCTCTATCTCAAAGGGTCGGGAAATATGGGGATTCTCCAAAATCTCCCCCCCCTCTTTTTTGCCCAAATCGGTGCCACCTTTGCGGTGGGGAGTAGTTGCGACGGAATGGGGGCAAAGGGGATTGGAATGGGGCGGGGAAAATCTTCAATTCTTCCCCTTTGGGTGATTAAAAACGCCGAAAGGGTTTTAATTTGGGGGAGAAATGTGGCGGTTACCAATACCCATCTCCTCCCCCTTATCGCGGGAAAAAAAGTGGCGGTTATCGATATTCGCCCCACCAAAACCGCCAAAATAGCCGACCATTTTTATCAGATTCTCCCCAATCGGGACTACTATTTGGCTCTCCTGTTGGGGAGGTTGGCTCTGGAGAGGGTAGGGGAGAAAAATTTAAATTCCGACGGGGTGGGGTGGGAAAGGTATCGGCACCTCCTTTTTCGGCACTCTCCAGAAAAACTCCGGCAACTGACCGGGCTCCGGTGGAAGGAGGTGGAGGGGTTACTGGAGTTTCTCCTCCCGGGGGCGGTGGTGTTGACCGGGTTGGGGGTAGCCAAACATCGGGAGGGGTGGAAGAGTAGTTGGGCGATAGACTCCCTTTTCCATCTATTGGGGTATTTTGGAAAGCCAGACCGGGGAGTTGCATTTTTGGGGAGTAGTAGCGAAGGGTTGAATCTCCCCTTTTCCATCTCTCCCCGGCGGACTATTCCCCTCTTTGATATCCACCCCGGAGAGTTTGACCTCCTCTTTCTCCAAGGGGGAAACCCGGCGGAGAGTTACCCCAATCGGAGGGTGTGGGAGAAACTCCTCTCCAAAAAATCGATTGTTTTTGGGAGATATTGGGATAGGAGTGCCCAATTGGCAACCCTTTTTATTCCGACAGAGGGGTTTTACAACAAACCGGATTGCCGGGGGAGTTATTTTGACCAATTTTTCCGGGTGCACTTTCCCACCTCCCACCTCAACCCCTTTGGAGCTCCCCCCCGAACCCGACAGGAGAGGAAATTGGGGGTGGGGGTTGAGGGGATTTCCGAATCCAATTTAACCCGGTTTTTGATGGAAAAGTGGGGTTTCCCTCCCCTCCCCTCCGATGGGGAGATAATAGCCCAAATAGTTACCGGGAGTCCGGTGGAGAGGGTATTGGAGTCCAACTCCCCTTTCCTTGAACCGGGGGAGTTTACCGAGGGTCAACCCCTCCAAATCCCCTCAAAAAGTAACTCTTCCTATGCACCGGAGAGTTTTACCGGTTTTTACCGGAAAAAGATTTTTGACTCCCCCCCTTACCGGAATGGCTTTCCTACCCCCTCCGGCAAATTCCACTTTCTCCAAGTCTGGTTGGAGCCGGAAACTCCCCTCTTTTGGGTGGCAACCGGGAAAGGGAGTGGAAACCTCAACTCCCAATTTTCTCCCCCGGAGTATGTAGAAATTGCCCCCAACCCGGTGCCTCCCCTCCGCCGGTGGGTGGAGGAGAATTTGTCGCCCGATGAGGTAAAAATTAATCCCACTCTTCCCCCTTATCTCCTCTTTGCCCCGGGGGGTAAAGTTATCAATCGCTATTTGAAAAGTGAAGGGGAGAACGCCTACTACACCTCTTTGGAGGAGTAGAATCTTTTCCCCTCCACGGGAGATTTGGAAAAAAATATCTCCATTTTTCAGAAAGAAAAAGAGTGGGGAAAAAAGCAAAAAAAGCCAAAATTTTTCTCCTCCGTTGCAGGAAAAGGGGAAAAACTCCTTTTCCCCAATTTTGGCGGTTTAATCGGGGAATGGTATAGTTATATTTCCAGAGTAGATAATAAATCTGGCTTAAAACTGGAAGGAATGTGTTTTGAAATGGAGAGATAATATTACTATTATCGTGTTGGATAATGAGACCAATGACCCCAAATATTATAATTTCAAAGGCTTTATTAAAAAGGTATTAATTTGGGGCTCGGCAATAGTTCTGGCATTGGGGGTAGGGGTTTTTGTAACAATTTTCTATCTCCACAATAAAATCGAAGAGCTCAACTCCACCAAAACCCAATTGGAGGAAGTAAACCGGAAACTGAAATTCCAGACTTTAACCCTTCAACAACAAATTGCAGAGCAAGAGGAGCGGTTTGGAGCCCTCCAAGAGCAGTTGAGGGCAGTTCAAAGAATGTTGGGGTATCAACAGGAACAGGAGAAAAATAAGACTTTAGCGTTGCAAAAGGAGAAGGAAAAAATAGCCAAAGCGTTGGAAGAAGCCAAAAAGAGACAGAAAGAATTGGCAAAGGAGAAAAGAAAAAAAGAGAAAGAGGCGAAAAATATTTTGGTGTTGGGGGAGGAGATAAAAAAAATAGATATCAATCGGGCTCTCAGAGAGTTTAAAAGGGAGATGGAGAAGAGGAAAAGGGAGGGGAAAAAACATAAAGCTCCCCAAAAAGAGATTATCCTCCGGACAGATATTGCAAAATTGGATATCAAAAAGATGCTAAAAGAGCTTCAACAGAAGCCGAAAGTAAAGATTATTTATAAATACAAATATAAAACCAAAACCGTTTACGCTCCCCAACCTTCTATTAGACATATGAGGATTGGGGGGTCTGTGGAGAAAAGGATTTGGCTTACCTATATTCCCAGTGGAAGACCAGTGGACTATATCAAAATCACTGCCCCCTTTGGGTATCGGATTCACCCAATCTATCATCGGCGGGAGTTCCATAAAGGGATAGATTTGGGAGCCAGAATGGGAACCCCAGTTTACGCCCCTGCCGATGGTTTGGTAATAAGTGCAGTCCATAGTAACCGCGGATATGGAAACTCCATTATTATTCAACACAATTTTGGATTTACTACCCTCTATGGACACCTCTCAAAAATTTATGTTTATGCCGGGCAGTATGTCCAAAAAGGGCAAAAAATTGGAGCAGTTGGAAGCACTGGAATGTCAACCGGTCCCCATCTCCACTATGAAGTTCGGTTTTTGGAGAGACCGGTTAACCCATATCCATTTATCCAGTGGAGTAGTAAAAATTTTGCTACAATATTCAAAAAGGTAAAGGGGATACCATGGCAATCTTTGGAGGTAATGATTCGGCGAATGTCCCTCTTGCTGACAAAACGACGGTAATAGCCAAAGGAACTCGCGTTGCCGGGGAGATTGAAGTCCGGAATGAGAAACTCTATATCGATGGGGAAGTAGAAGGGGAAATTACCGCAATGGGATTGGTGGTAATTGGACGGGACGGAAAGGTGAGCTCCAAACTTCTCCGAACCGACAAATTGAGTATCAGTGGATACTTTGAAGGAAATATCGATTGTAATTTTGTGGAGATTTTAGCCGGTGGAAGGGTGGTTGGAAAAATTATGGCACGGGAGATTATTATTGAACCCAAGGGACTCTTTGAAGGAGAGACCAAAATTAAGAGGGAGGAGACCACATTTGAGGAGCCGTTGAGCGAAATACCCAAAAAAGAGGAGTAAAAAATGTTTTGGGGTTCCAAAAATAAAAAAGACCAACCCCCAAAAGGGAAAAAAGGGGAGAGTGGGAGTTCCCAATCCAGTGGAAGGGAGTTAATGCCCCCAGAAACTTACCCCCAACGGAGGGAGGAGAGCAGAAGAGATATCCCCCGCGATTCCAGTAAAAAAGTGGAAGAGTTTAACGCAGCTACCATTATTGCGGAAGGAACCTACATCAATGGGCGGATTGAAGCAAAAAATCACAAAATTTTGGTGGAAGGGGTGGTAGAAGGGGGAATTTATGCCCGCCATAGTGTAATTATCGGAGATAGGGGAAAAGTCTCCTACAAATTGGAAGGGGACCATGTTTCGGTCAGTGGAAAATTCAATGGGGAGATGGATTGTAACTGGTTGGAAATTGAGGAAGGGGGAGAAGTCCGGGGTGAAGTTAGCACCAACCAATTGGTTATTAAACATCGGGGGATTTTTGAAGGGCGGAACCATATGAAAACCCCAATTCCCCGCCCCAAATTTAGCCGTCCCCGGAGATTGACTGCCACCAGTGTAGTGGAGGAAGAGCCTCCAATCAGAGGAGAGTTGGAGGAGATTGAACTGAAAAACGGAGATAATGAAACTAAGTAACCTCCTTTCCCAAATTGGATTATCCCTCCCAGAGGGGAGTCCCGATAGGGAAATTACCGGGATAGCCACCTTAACCGATGCTTCCCCCTCCCATCTCTCCTTTTTCCACAACTCCAAATATCTATCCCAACTCCAAAAGACCAGAGCCGGGGCTGTTTTATTGGAGGAGAAGTATCTTCCCGATTTGCCCAAGGGGGTAATTCCAATTGTTACCTCCAACCCCTATTTGAAAATTGCAGAGGCAAGTCAACTTTTTGCTTTGCCCCCGTGGGAGGAGGGGGAGGCGGAAATTGCCCCCACCGCCCAGATTGGAAAGGGGGTGGTAATTGGAAAGGGGGCAAAAATTGGAGAAAATGTCCAAATAATGCCCAATGTGGTAATTGCCCCGGAAGTTGAAATTGGGGAGGGGTCGGTGATTTACCCCAATGTCTCCATCTATCGGGGCACCAAAATTGGGAAGAGGGTGAGAATCCATAGCGGAGCGGTAATAGGGAGTGATGGATTTGGGTATGCCCACACCCCGGAAGGGGAGCATATAAAAATTTTCCATTTGGGGAGGGTAGTAATTGGAGATGATACCGAAATAGGGGCAAATACCACCATCGACCGGGGGGTGTTTGGGGAGACCCGGATTGGAAAAGGGGTAAAAATCGACAATTTGGTGCAGATTGGACACAACTGCCAGATTGGGGATTATGCAATTTTGGTCTCCCAAGTGGGACTATCCGGCTCTACCAAACTGGGGAGAAATGTAATAATGGGGGGGCAAAGTGCCACCGCCGGCCATCTGGAAATTGCCCCCTTTACCACAATCGCTGCCCGGGGTGGAGTTACCAAATCTATTACCAAACCGGGAACCTATAGCGGATTTCCATTGATGGAGCATAAAAAGTGGCTCAAACTCCAGACAATTTTATCCCAACTCCTCAAGGGAAGATTGAAAAAAGGAGAGAAATGAAGGAGATTTTGGAGGCGATTCAAAAAATTGGGGTGAGAATTGACTCCCAAATTAAAAGGGGAGAGACCGACAAAGCCCAAAGTTTCAATACCAGTGGAGACCAACAGGTTAAACTGGATATTTTAAGCGACCAGATTGTGGAAGAGGAGTTGAAAAAGGTCTCTTCAATTAAGGAGATAATTTCGGAAGAGAAGAGTCAACCGGTTGAGGTCAATGGAAAAGGGGAGTTTTTGGTAGCCTACGACCCATTGGACGGAAGTAGTCTGGTAGATGTCAACTTGAGTGTAGGGTCTATTTTCGGAATTTACCGGGGGGATTACAAGGGAGAAAATATTGTCGGTGCCGGCTATATTGTCTATGGACCCCGACTGGAATTGGTTTGGAGTGGGGAAGATGGAAAAGTTATCCTCTACCGATGGGACGGAGAAAAATTCAACCGGGTGGAAGAGGTAAAATTGAAGGAGAAGGGGAAAATTTTGGGACCCGGGGGAACCCAAGCCAAATGGTATCCATTCCACAAAGAGTTGATAGACTCCCTTTTCCAAGAGGGGTATCGACTCCGGTATAGCGGGGGTATGGTGCCCGATATCCATCAAATTTTACTGAAAGGGGGCGGACTTTTTGCCTATCCTGCCACCACCGACAAACCCAAAGGGAAACTCCGGCGACTTTTTGAAGTCTTCCCCTTTGCCTTGATTGTGGAGAGAGCCGGAGGAAAAGCCTCCAACGGCACCCGTCCCCTTTTGGAGTTGGGGTATAGCTCCTACCACGATACAACCCCCTGCTTTTTCGGCTCCAGTTACGAAATCTCCCGGGTAGAGGAGACCTACTCCGCCAATCCCCTTTAGTCTCTCTTTTGAAAAAAAGGAGGGGAAGGGAAAAAATTTCCCCTCTCTTTTATTCCCCTTTTTTGGGCGGTTCAGGTAGAAAAAAAAGCCCCAATTTTTTTTAGGACGCAACTCCAATTTAGTCGGAAAATTGGAGAGTGTGTCCCCTTTTTCTTTCCCACTTCTCAAAATTTTTTTAAACTTTCAAAACTGGCAAAATCGGAGGTGTGAGAGATGTAAATTTTTTCCTTTTTTCTTCATTTTCCTCTATATTTGACCAACGATTTTCCTCTTCCACCAAAACCAAAATAGTATAGAAAAAGAGCAAATTTGGAATTTTTTATTTTTCTCCAGAAAGAAAAAAGAGAGATGGAGAAAAAGAGGAAAAGGAAAGTTATTTTTTTCTTTACCCCTCCACTTTTACTTTGGCAAATTTCCGTTTACCCACTTGGAGGACATACTCTCCCGGCTCCAGTTGGGCGGAGATATCGGTAACCTTCTCCCCATTTACCCGGACTCCCCCCCCTTTGATAAGGCGACGGGCTTCACTTTTGGAAGAGCACAATTTTCCCTCCACCAGTAAATCCACCACTCCCCGATTTTGGGAGGTGAATTGGGGGATATTATCGGGAATTTTCCCCTGTTTGTGGATTTTGTCAAATTTTTCTTTGGCTTTTTTCCCTTCTCCCACTCCACAGAACCGGTCTACCAACTCTATTGCCAAAAGCTCCTTCACCTCTTTGGGGTTTCTTCCCTCCTCCACCTCCTTTTTCAGTTGGGCAATCTCCTCCAGACTTCTATCACTCAAAAGTTGATACCACTCCCACATCAACTGGTCGGAGATGGAGAGGATTTTGCTATACATTTGATAGGGCTCTTCGGTAATGCCAATATAGTTCCCCAGAGATTTACTCATTTTTTGGACTCCGTCCAGTCCCACCAAAAGGGGGGTCATAATTAGAGCCTGCTCCTTTCCAACTTGATAAACTTTTTGGAGATGGCGTCCCATCAAGAGGTTAAATTTCTGATCTGTTCCCCCCATTTCAATATCACTTTTGAGGGCTACAGAGTCGTAACCTTGGAGGAGGGGGTAGATAAATTCACTAATTGCAATGGGGCTATTACTTTTAAACCGCTTTTCAAAATCGTCCCGCTCCAACATTCGGGCGACGGTGTAGGTGGTGGTAAGCTCCACAATTCCGGTGGCTCCCAACCGGTTTAGCCAGTCGGAGTTGAAATAGACTTGGGTCAAATCGGGGTCTAAAATTTTGAAAACCTGTTCCCGGTAAGTTTGGGCATTCTTTTCCACCTCCTCCCGGCTCAACATTTTCCGGGTTTTACTTTTTCCGGTGGGGTCTCCAATTTGGGCGGTAAAATCCCCTATCAAAAATTGAACTTCCGCCCCATATTTTTGGAGAATCCGCATCTTTTGGAGGAGGACGGCGTGTCCAAAATGGAGGTCTGGGGCGGTGGGGTCAAACCCCGCTTTGACTTTAAACCGCTCTCCGGTCTTAAAATAGCGGTCGACCAAATCTCCAATCCGCTCCAAATCGATTATTTCCGCAGTGCCCCGTTTAATCTCTTCCAGAGCTTTTAAAGTCCCTTGACTCCACTCCTCTCTACCCATTGTATGCGTCCTTTTTTGAAGTAAATTGTAGGATTCGGTATTTTTCTTCCAATCTCTTTTTCAACTGCTCCGCCTTTTTCCCTTCCAAAGTTATCTCCAGTTGGCAGGTATTGGTCTCTTCACTCAAGGAAAGATTATTGATAAAGGCTCCAAAGCCGGTCAAAAAGTTGAGGAATTTTGCCAATTCTCCCCGGCGATTTTCCAGATTTACCATTAAAATGTAACGATTCTCTTTCTCTTGATGCCACTCCACATAGACTGCTTTATCCAATCGCCGTTCCGCTTCGGTGCAAAAAAAGTGGTGAATTTCTGCCCCCCGTCCCTTTTCGTCCAGTAAAGCAACAATCTTATCCCCAAATTTGGGGTGGCAACAATAACTGAAGGAGACCCCCTCCAGTTGATGGTTGGTATAGAAGAGGAAGTTTCCAATCTGAATCTCCCGGAGTTGGATTTTTTTGAAATAGAATCTTTTAAATTTTTTAAGGGTGGGGTAAATCTGTTTTACCACATCTTCCAAAGTTTTACGATTTTTTGGAATTTTGGGAATAAGGTTACAGAGTCGATTTTTCCGAATAGCAATTCTCAATAATCTATCCTCCACCCCAAAAATCCCCTTCAAAATTCCAAATCCCACTTTCTCCAATAGGGCTCTCTCCCGTTTCCGGCAAAGTTTGGTTTGGTAAAACTTGGCTTTGGAGGTTTTGAGGAGTTCAATCCAACTGCACCGGGGGATTGGTTCATCTCCAGTTACAATTTTGACCACATTTCCGGTTTTCAGTTCAGTTAAAAGGGGAACCTTTTCGTTATTGACATACCCCTCCACTGCCCTATTTCCAATTTCGGTGTGGACCTTGTAGGCAAAATCCAAGAGAGTCGCCCCCCGGGGGAGGGTTACGGTATCTCCCGCCGGCGTGTAAACTACAATATCTTCACTGAAAAGGTCATTTTTCACCAGTTCGTAAAAATCTTCCACATCTTCATTGACCCCAACTCCAATCTCCTCCAACCACGGCACTTTAAAATTCCCCCCCTCTTTATATTTCCAGTGGGCAGCCACCCCATATTCTGCACTTTTATCCATCTCTTCGGTTCTAATCTGAATTTCGATAATCGATTTCCCATCGTAAATGGTGGTGTGGAGGGTTTGATACCCATTCTCTTTGGGGAGGGCGATATAGTCTTTAAATCGATAGATAAGGGGGCGGGCGTTGAGGTGGACTACCCCCAAAGCCCGGTAACACTCCAATGGGTTCCGTTCCAAAATTATCCTAACCGCCAGAAGGTCTAAAACCTCCTCAATGGAGATCCCCTTCCGTTGCATTTTCTGATAGATTGAATACTTGTGTTTAATTCTCCCCCGGATTTGGGATACCGGAATTCCATTTTTTTCCAGTTTGGGTTTAATCTCCGAAATAAAATTGTTGAGTCGGATTTTAAACTTTTCCCAGTTTGCCGTAAGATAATCATCTATCTTTTTGTATTCCTCGGGGAGGAGATATTTGAAAGCCAAATCCTCCAAAATATTCTTCAAAATGGAAATTCCCATTCGGTGGGCAATGGGAGCGTAAATTACCAAAGTCTCCTCGGCAATCCGTTTCTGTTTATCGGGACGCATCGCTCCCAAAGTGAGCATATTGTGGAGGCGATCTGCCAGTTTTATCAACAATACCCGTCCATCACTGATTGAGTGGAGAAGTAATCCCCGGAAATTGAGGGCACTTTTCAACCGCTTTTCCGACGCCCCCATCTCTTTGGAGAGGGCGGAGATTTTGGTCAAACCGGTTACCAGATTTGCCACCTCCTCCCCAAACCGGTTCCGGATATCGTAGACCGACACATTGGGGTTATCCTCCACCACATCGTGGAGAATGGACGCCAGTGCCACCGGCTCGCTCCGGGTAAAATAGGTGGCAATTACCGCCACCAGAATCGGGTGGATAATGTAGGGCTCTCCACTTTTCCGGAACTGCCCTTTGTGGAGCTCCTTTCCAAACTCCACCGCCTCCCGGAGTTTGGGGGTATCGATACTCCGATAGAGGAGTTTTTCCGCCTCCTCCACCGAATGGCACTTCTCCACATTTTCAATCAATCTTTGAAAATCTTCTTTCATCGGAGAAATCGTCCTCTTTTTTTAAAAGTTTAAAGGGTCTGAAAAGATAGAGCTATTTGGTTTCCCGGACTTTAATCGCCCCTTTGGCAATTTCCAAAATGGCTATTTCGGTATATTGCATTCCCTCTTTGGGCAACTCTACCATCGGTTTATCTCCGGCAATCAACTCCTGAACCCGCCGGGCAACCGCCTCCGCCAACAGATACCGGTCGTAATTTACCTTTTCCAAAGCTTCCGCATTTATCTGCTCAATTCTCATTGATACCTCCTCTCCAGTGGATTCTCTATTTTTCCAATTTGGTTTAGATATTGAATTATTGGGGAGAAAAAACTCCCCTCTCCCTTTGGGATTTGTAACCGATATTGTATCTTTTTTAAGTTAATGATGGGAAAGTAAAAAGGGAAATGGAAAAAGAGGAGGGAGAAGCTCTTTTCCTATTACTTTTTTTTCAAAACTGCTACCAAAAGTTGTCCGGCGTTGAAAGTTAAGGTGTGGAGAGGGGTAAAATTGGAAGAGGAGAAGAGGGAGAGGAGTTGGTCTGGGGTATAAAAGTGGCTAATTGAACTGGAAAGATAGGAGTAAGCCTCCCGGTTTCCGGTGAGAAGTCCCCCTATCAACGGCACCAGAGTGGAGGTATACCAATCTACCACCTTCCGGAAAACACCTTTACCCGCCACAAACTCCAAAACTAAAAGTAGTCCCCCCGGTTTTAAAATCCGGTAAATCTCCTCTACTCCTTGGGGAAAATTTTCAAAATTTCGGAGTCCAAAGGCAATTGTAACCCCATCGGCAAAATTGTCGGGAAAGGGAAGTTGCTCCCCTTTTCCCAATTGGAAAGTGGCAAAGGGGCACTCTTTTTGGGCAATTTCCAACATTTGGGGACTGGGATCTACCCCTAAAATTTCCAATTTTATTCCCCTCTTTTTTCCAATTTGGCAAAGGGTTTTTACCATTTTGCCTGTGCCAGTGGCGACATCTACTACTCTAATAGGGGAAAGGGGAGGCTCTACTCCCTCCATTCTGTCTATTCTTTCCCCTTTTTCCCAATTTTTCCACCTCAACCCTTCTCTTTTTTTCAACTCTTCAAGGAAAAGCTCAACCCCTTTTTTTCTCCATCGTCCATCATTTCCCCAAGAGGTAATAAAATTGACCAAATCGTATCGGGGGGCAATGGAGTTGAAGAGGTTTACTACTTTTTCGCCTTTTTTATTCTCCATTCTCTATCCTTTTGACTTTTATGGTGGAGTATTTCCCATATTCCACATTACTCCCCTGTTTGATTTTGACAAATTTCCGGCGGGTATAATCGACCTCCCCCTCTTTTCTTCCTGCAAACTGGACTGCCAATCTGGCAACCTCCTCCAAAACCCGGGGGGGAATACTCCGTTTGGCACTTTTTATTAGAAGGTGGGGACCCGGATAATCTTTTATGTGGAACCAAATATCATCTCCCTTCGCCTGTTGGAGAAGTTGAATATTTCCTTTGGAGTTTTTCCCGATCCAGACCGGAAATCCATCAATCTCCAATTTTTGGATAGCCCCCTCTTTTTTCCCTTCCCGTTTGGGAGGAAGATAGCTTTTCAGTCTCCAGATTTGGTCGGTCTCCTCCACCAACCTTTTGTAATTTTTGAGGAATTCCAATTGCTCTTGGAGATGTTGCCGTTGGATATGGAGATTTTTAGCCCGGTTTTCACTCCGCCGAGCCAATTTGAAATAGTAATCTCCCACCCGTCGCCGATTGGGGAGGGGTGGAAGGGGAATTTTTATCTGTTCTCCTTCCCAATCCTCCAACTCTATCCACTCTCCGTGGGAGGGGATTTTATGGAGGTTTGCCAAAAGCAACTCTCCCCACTTCCGATATTTTTCTCCCTCTTTTTTCAATTCCCCTTCATTTCCCAACTCTCTCAACTTTTTTTCCACCTCTTCTATTTTTTTCTCCAATCGGGAGAGGATACTCCCCTTCAACTGATCCAACTTCTCCCTCTCCCTCCGTCTAAACTCCTCTTGACTCCATTTCTCCAAATCTTCCACCGGAAAAGTTTTCTCTTTTATTTCCCGGGGAGGGAGTTCCTCCAATTTAACCCCCGGGAGGACAATCCGAGAGGAGTGGGCAGGGGTGATATGCCGGAGGGATTCAATTACAATCCCCTTTTGATTGAGAATAATTGCATTGGTATATCGACCAGTAAACTCCAATCGGAGATAATTGAGCTCCCTTTTGAAACTGCCTCCGGTTTCTGCTCCAATCACCAAAATCCTCTCCCATTGCCTTACCTCAACCAATCGACTCCGGGTAAATTTCCGCTCCAATAATCTATCGAAGGGGGCAGAAAATCGACGGACTACCGGATACTCTATATTAATATAGACTCCACTTTTTCCCCGGGTCAAATCGAAATAGTAACGATCTCTATCAATTTGGAGAAGGATAATATTTTCATCGACCCGGAGAGCCCGGAGAATCTTTTTCCCCTTTTGGAGTCTTTGGGCTACCATTTTTAAAATAAAAGCCTTCATTTCTTTACCTTTTTTCTTTCTTTTCAATTTGTGTTGAGATTTTAAACTTTTTTTCCAGTGGAAAATAGTTTTGAGAGGGAATAAAGGGAAAAAAAGAAAGATAGAATAGAGCTCTCCTGAAGGGAGAAGTTAAGAGTTACTTTATTAACTCCTCCACAATCTTTTGGAGGGTAGTTTGGATTCTTTCAAGGGCAATTGCATCTTTTCCTTCAAATCGGGTAGTAAGATAGGGAGTAGTATTACTTGCCCTCACCAATCCCCAGCCATCGGGAAAATGAACCCGCACCCCGTCCACTTCCACCAAACGGGTAATTCCCAACTCCTCCTGTCGACTCCGGAGCTCATCTTTCAACTTTTCCACAATTTGGAATTTTCTCTCTTCCGGAACCGGAACTTTAATTTCCGGAGTATTGAGCCACTCTCCCAACTCTTTTTGGAGAGAGGAAAAATTTACCCCCTTTTGAATCAGTTCCATTATCCGGAGAGCCCCATAAATGGCATCATCTACCCCAAAGTAGCGGTCATTGAAAAAGAGGTGTCCACTCACTTCCCCGGCAATATCGGCACCGGTTTGGGCAAGCCTATTTTTTAAATTGCTATGTCCTGTTTTCCAAATTTCCACTTTTCCCCGGCGGTTGATGGCGTCAATTACCCCTTGGGAGGCTTTTACTTCGGTGATAATGTGGGGGCTCTCCAATTGGGTAGAAAAAAAGTAGAGGAGTTCGTCTCCCCCATACACTTTCTCCCCTTCCAAAAAAACTATCCTATCCCCGTCTCCATCAAATCCAAACCCATAGCGATATTTGCCTTCCCTCAAAAGCCCAATCATATCTTGCAAGTTTTCCAATTCTGTGGGGTCAGGGTGGTGGTGGGGAAAATTTCCATCGGGTTCACAATAGAGGAGATGATAATTCTTTATTTGAAGTTTCTCCAAAAGTTTTTCCAATACTACCCCTACTGCCCCGTTTCCACAATCCAACACCCCATTGAGCTCCATTCCTTTGAGATTGTTGAAATGGGAGAGAAGGTAATTGATATATTGCTCCCGGAGACGACTGGGAAGATAGGAGAAATTATCTGGAATTTTTCCTTTAAAATTTAACACCTTTTTCCCCAACTCCCCAATTTGGGCACCAAAAAAAGGTTTTTTCCCTTTGGTAATTTTAAACCCGTTATATTGGGGGGGATTGTGGGAACCGGTGATTTGAATAGAGCCCACCACTTCCCTCTCCTCCCCATTTTCCAATTTTACCGGTTGGAAATTGGCAAAGTAGTTGGCACCGGTGGGAAGAAGCCCTCCTCCAATTACCTCAACCCCCGCCCAATTTAAGCCTGAAATCAACCAATTGAAAAGGGTGGGAGAGTGGAGACGGGCATCATAACTGACAAAAACTGCCCCTTTTCCCATCTCTTTTCCCAAGTAATATCCAATAGCTTTTACCACTGGTTCGGTCAACTCCTCTCCAAAAATCCCCCTAATATCATATTCCCGGAAAATGTGCTCCATTTTTTTCCTTTGTAGAGTTTATTGGAAGGATAGAGTAGACGAGTTAAAGATATTTCAACGGAAAAATTTTAACATTCTTCTTAAATTTTGCAATTTTTGTAAATTTGGAGTTTATTACTCTCAAATAAACTGGAGTAGCCCAATTTTTAATAAAAAATTTAACTCTGTTTGGTTACAATTCCCATTACTAAACCTACCGAAAGGAGTCTACTGATGGAAGTAGATTTGACTAAAATTACCTCAGAAGGTAACAAAATTATAGAAGAGTTTGTCAAGAAACGGGGTCTTGAAGGGGCGATGGTCGTTAGTGCAGACGGGTTTGATTTGGCTTCCTACTTTGCTACCAGTTCAATTGAACCAGACCTTTTGGCTGCCAACGTTGCATCTATTCAATTGGCATCTGAAGACCTCTCCAACCAAAATAATAAAGGACAAGTAAGCCAAGTTATTATTGCGGCAGAAGAAGGGGAAATTGCGATTAAAACCCTCTCTGTTGGAGCATTGGTATTGGTTGCACCTAAAAATTACAAAATGGGTCTTTTGCTTATTGCACTCCGGGAGCTGGAAAAACAATTGGTCTAATTCCAGTCTGAAAAAAGGGGAAAGAAGGGGAGATTCTTTAAATAATTGAAGGTATATAGTGAGCTCTAAATTAAATGAACAAGCTGAAGAACTGCAACGGTTGATTGATGAGTTGAAAACTGGAAAATTGGACCACGCTCAATTTTTCCGGCAAACTATCCAAATCCTCAACCAGATGGAGGTTGATCAAAAGTTACTGGAAGGGGTAATACCCTATTTGGTCAGTTGTGTAAACAATATGATTAGGAATAACTCCTAATCCACTTCATTGAGAAGGAGAGAATAATGGGAAATATGGCTTCGGTCGAGCAATTGAAAGAGCGAATCGCTCAACTTAAGAGTGGTGAAGCGGACCATGTAGAATTTTTCCGGGAAATTATTTCAATCCTTCAAAATATTGATGCGAAGGAAGAGGACCTGAAGGGGGTTATCCCCTTTTTGGTAAACGCCCTCAATAATTTAATTAAAAATATCGAAAAGAATAGTTAATTGGAATTGGGGAGGGGGCGGAAGGGGGTTATTTTAAGTATAATTGGGAGATTCTATCAGAAAGGGAGCCAAATGGAAAAGATTGACGCCGTCATTTCCCAGCTCGACCGGGTCAAGAACGGGGTTGGATATTATCTGATTGACCTCCATCAACAACAAATTGAGCAGATTGAACTTAAAGATAAAGCGATAGATGAAGAAATTATTTTGGACAAACTCCAACGGAGTGTAGAGCTTTTGGAGACCGATGTCAATACTATTTTAATAGAAAATGGGGTAAAAATTTTTATCCGCCGAATTGGAGAGGCTCAATTTTTTGTATTTGTAACCCGCCCCGATGTGGTAGTAGGTATTATTTTGAGAATTATCGAAAGGATTTAGAAAGATTTACCAATGATGAAGTGGAAAATTTTGGTGGAGGGGGAAAAATTCTGTCTCCAAGGGGAATTGGGGAAGAGGGATATCCGTTTCACCTTTTTCCACGACCTCCTCATTAAACAGGTAAAAAAAGCGGAATTTAGAGTTCCAGATACCCCTTCCAGAGAGAAGATGGAATTTTACAAACGGAAACTTCTCTCCCTCTTTTTCTCTTCCATCAGATTCAATTATGATGATTTGGACGGAGTTTTTAAAAATCTCTACCCCAAATTTAAAAAAGAGTTTCCCAAATGGCAAAAAGAGCTTGCCCGCCACTTCTATGTGGAAGAGCAGTTGAAAAAATTTCTCCAACACCGGTTGGAGGAGAATGATGATAACCTTTTGGCGTTTATGATTATTAAAAGATGGGGTGTAAGTAGCATTTTGAGCCGGAAAGATGGGGAGCAAATAGATAGGGAGGAAATTAAAAAAATCCTCAAATTTCTCCGGACTATTTTCCGATTGGGAAAAGAGATTAAAAAACATATTACCGTTGAAGTGGCGGAAATTGGAGATCGATTCTATTTTTATGCTCCAGTAGATCAATCGGTGGGAATTTTGATGGTAACCAACAATAACCGGTTGGGGATTTATATCAAATCGATGGAAGGGATTATTGCCCAATTTAGGGAGCAGTATAAATTATTAATGGAGAGCCGAAATCGGGAAAGTGGAATTAAACTCCTTCGGTAAGTTGTTTTTGTCAATCTATTTTTTCCCCTTCCCCTTCTCCCTTTGGGATTGATGCAATTTTTTTTAATTATTCAATTACTCCTTCCACTCTCTCCATTTTTAATCCAAAGGATTCTCATAAAAAACATAGGTTTCATAATTGGTAACTTCAAAGTAGAGTTTCTTTTTCTCATCGGGATCAACTTTATAGTTGAAATTTTTATCCAAATATCCATAGGCGAATCGATAAGGTCTAACTTTTCCATCTTCGGTTCCGTGGGCGGTGGTTAATTTATCTACCCGCAAAAACCTCATTACCAATTTCCCCCCGGAATAGATATCTACAACTCCATTTACTCCGGTAATGTTTTGAATAGAGCGACCAATTTTATTTTGTTGTTCTTGGGTGCATCCAGTTATTCCAAACAGAAAAAGGGTTACAATTCCGGTAGTAAGTGCCAGATTTAACTTTTTTACCCCCATCAACTCTCCTTCAAATAGATTAGAATAAAAGATTTTACCATATCTTTGTGGGTTTGATATTATTTGAATAAAAAAGAGGAGGTCTCCAATGGTCAGGCTTTTATTATTGATGGGGATTGGACTCCAATTCCTCTTTGGGATTCAGTTGAGCCAGAGGGGCTATTTTAAAAGGAGTATAGAAGTTGCTACCACCAATGGGCAGATTGTGGTCATTGGACGGAATGGAAAAGTAGAAATAAGGGATTTTAGGAATCTTTCCCGGCTTATAAAAGTTATTCCTCTCCCCAAAATCCACGGCTTCGCCCGGAATATTCTAATTCCAATGCCCTTTTACGATATTGATGTTACTCCATCGGGGAAAATTTTAATTTTGGGAAAGGGAGATGTTTCCAATCGACGGCTTTTAATGATTGAAAAAGGAAAAATAAAATTTTTCCTCAAAAGCAATCTCTTTTTTATCCAAGCCCAATTTATAACCCCCACCAAAATAGTGGCAATGACCAATACCGGAGAATTGGTAGGAGTAGATATTCAAACCCGCAAAGTGTTATGGGATTGGAAAACCGGTCTAAAGCCCCCCACAAGAATGGCTCTAAATTATGACAGAAGTAAAGTGGCAATTGTAGGTGCCGATGGGGCAACCTACATTTTTAATAGTTTAACCGGAAAAGTAGTTGACTCCTTTAGAAGTCTCAACCGCCGGGAATCTCTCTCCCTCTCCTACTATTCCCGATTGATAATGAACGGCTCTTTTGATGGAAAAGTGGTTGTATTTGATATTCCTACCCGCCATTTTGTCTATATCAAAAGATTGGCACGGAAAATTTATTATCAAAACAATCCCCCTCTTCCAACGGCAACCGCCATTTTGGGAGATAGAACCATCGCTTACACCTATCAACATCGGAATATCTATCTTTATGACCTTAAAACCAAAAAGGGATTGGTGTTGAAAGGGGATCAATACCCTATCACCAAACTCCAATTTATAGGGATTTACCTTATCTCCTACACTCCCCACTCTATTTCAATTTGGCGATAATCTGATAATAGGGAGGGAGAGACTCCTTCCATCTCCTCCACTGGGAAAAGGTATTGATATTCTCCAATTGGGGGAAAGGAAGGGGAGAAGTGGGTGCTACCTTTTGGAGCCGATAATCGGTCTGGAGGCGTCTTTTCAATTTATGCCAATCCCTCCGCCGGATATAAACCCCCACCAACGGATTTCCCCGGGCAACCCGCCGGGCTTTTTTCAATTTTCCCAATTGGAGGGGAGAAATAAAGGGGGTGTCTCCACTCAAAATAAACAAAATGGGATATTTCCCAAGCAACTCCATTAATGGAAAAATGGGAGCAAAATTGGAACTCTTTTCAATAAAAAAAGGATAATGGGGGTATTTTTTCCTTTTTGCTACCAACTTTACTGGAAAAAAGAGTTTTTTACATCTCCTATAAAGGAGCCGATAAAAAAGAGCCGTTTTATCTTTTCCAAATCTCCGGGCTTTTCCTCCCACCAGAATAAAACAGGGGATAGTTTCCATTCTTTTCTCCTTTCATTATTCCAAAAGTGTTACCTTTCCCCCTTCCCTTTCTATTTTCTCTCTTTCTCCATTTGAAGATTTTACCTATTTGCTTTCCCCGGAGAAAATCCCCGTCTGCCCCCTCCATTTCCATTTTTATTTGATAGAATATTCTGTTTTTTGCGACAATTCAGTTATTTTTGGGAAATTAAAGGGAGTGGAAAAATGGTTTTGGAACACGATATTCCCGCAGGGGGTCGGCTCTATGTGGGAGAAAAAGCCCGACTTAAGCGGGAAATTGAAGAAAAAAGTGCCAAAATTCTTCAAACCGAAGGATTCAAAGAGATAGTAACTCCCTATTTTTCCTACCATCAAGGGGAGTATATCCAGTGGGATAAATTGATTAGATTTGCCGATAGAGAAAATAGGATTGTAACCCTCCGGGGTGACACCTCCTTTGACCTTCTCCGATTGGTGGTCAATCGACTTAAAACCCCCTTTGAAAAGTGGTTTTATATTCAACCGGTTTTCCGGTATCCTACCCGGGAAATTTACCAAATTGGGGCAGAATGGTTGAATGGGAAGTTGAAAGATGTTTTCCAGTTGAACATAAAAATTTTAGAAAATATTGGGGTGAAGGGAACCCCCCTCTTTTCCCATTGGAAAGTGGTGGAGTGGCTTCTCCAAAAGGAGATAGTAACCCCCAAAGAGTTGAGGGAAATGAGATTGGATAAATTCCGATGGGAGTGGTTGAGGCAGTTGGCAAAGGTCTCCCAAGTTGGAGAATGGAGGAAAATAGGGGGATTGCCGGGAGCTCTAAAACCCTATTTGGAAGAGTTGGATCAATTTATTCTGGAAAATGGCGTTACCGATGGTATCATTGCCCTTCTGGAGCTTCCCCCTTTCCAATATTACACTGGAGTATTCTATAAAATTATTGGAGAGCAGTCGATTTATGCCCGGGGAGGCAGTTATCAGATTGGAGAAATAAAAGGGGTAGGATTCGCCATTTACACCGATTACATTCTGGAGGGGAAGGAGAGAGAAAATTTCCAGTCAGTTGAAGAAAGGCAGTAAAAATGGTCACGCAAGTAGTAGGTCTCCAATGGGGAGATGAAGGAAAAGGGAAAATTGTAGATTTGATAGCCCGAAAATATGATATTGTAGTTAGAAGTCAAGGGGGACACAACGCCGGACACACGGTGGTGGTAGGGGGTAAAAAATATTCTCTCCATCTAATTCCCAGTGGAGTTCTAAATCCCGATGCGGTTAATATTATCGCCAATGGAGTTGTTGTATATCCCCCCCAACTTATTTCGGAAATGGAAAAGTTTGGAGACACTTTAAAAGGTAAACTCTTTATCTCCAACCGTGCCCATATGATTTTGGATCACCATATAGCTATCGATAAAGCCCGGGAAAAACTCCGGGGAAAGAGGGCAATAGGGACTACAGGACGGGGAATAGGACCCGCCTATGCCGATAAAATCGCCCGGGTTGGGGTTCGAATGGGAGAGTTGAAAAATGTCCCTAAACTTTTGGAAAAATTGGAACATTACTACCAAATGAACGCCGGTTATTTTAAATTTTTGGGAATCTCTCTTCCCAATCTCCGGGAATTGGAAGATAAACTTTACCATTGGAAACAGAAATTGGAGGAGATGATAATCGACACCTCCCATTATCTTTGGGAAAATTTAGACCGGAATATTTTACTGGAAGGGGCTCAAGCTACCCTTTTGGATATTGACCACGGAACCTATCCCTATGTAACCAGTTCCAATACAATTGCCAGTGGGGCTTTAACCGGTTGTGGAATTCCCCCCCGCTATCTGGATAGCGTAATTGGAGTAGCCAAAGCCTACACCACCCGGGTGGGAAATGGACCTTTTCCAACCGAAGAAGTGGGGGTCTGGGGAGATAAACTCCGGGAACAGGGACACGAATTTGGAACTACCACAGGACGCCCCCGCCGATGTGGATGGTTGGATTTGAAAGCGGTTGAGTATGGTATCCACCTCAACGGGTGCGATCAATTGGCAATTATGAAACTTGATGTTTTGGACGGATTTCCCCAAGTTAAAGTTGGAATAGGCTATCGGAAAAATGGAGAGGAGTTGAACTATTTTCCATTCGATTTGGAAGGGGTTGAACCTATTTATCAAACTTTCCCCGGGTGGGAAGGGAGTAGCGGAGTAACCCGATGGGAAGAGTTACCGCGAAATGCCCAAAAATATTTGGAATTTATTGAAGACCAATTGGAGGTAAAAATCTCCTACATCTCCACCGGTCCCCAACGGGAAGCTACCATTATCCGGTAGCTTTTTCTTTTTTGTTGTGGAATTAAAACTTTATCCATATCAAACATATATATAGAGAATAAAAAGGGGTAAAAAGAGAAAAAGGGGATTTACTCTCCCTTTTTCTCCATTTCTATCCATTTTTGGGCGATTCGGACGGCGTTGGTGGCGGCACCGACCCG
>PUXY01000062.1 GCA_009659955.1 Campylobacterota bacterium
AAAATGCTCTCCTCCTATCTACTATTTTTTGCTCTCCTGAATTCTCTTTTCCCTTGGGCTCTCCACTTCTATTTGAGAGAGGAAGTCTGATATAACTTCATCAATGAGATGTAAAACTGCTCTTCCCCTTTTTGCTCTTCAATAAAGCCGTGGGAAGGGGTAATATCGTAAAACAATTTTTCCAGATTTTTGAACCGATTGGGGAATAGATGAGCCAAAATTTTGGCACTTATCTCTTTCCTCATTAAAATTGGCGGAGGAAGAAGTCCAGTTTTAATCAATTCAAAAAGGGAATCGCTATGGTAACTGATATGGTGATGGCTTCCGTGGGGACACGATTTGGTGCTAACAATTGTTTTACACACATTACAATAGACATACTCTTGCACCATCTCAATATCAATCCCCAACTCCATAGAATCAAAAATTGACTTGATATGGTCTGCTTCGTAATAGATACCCAATCCATTGTGGGTTTGTCCAATTACAAATTGGGTGCACCCGAAATTTCGAGCAATTATAGCTTCCAAAATTGCCTCATTTACTCCAGAAAAGATGTAAGTATTTTGGAGAGGCACAATTATCACCCTTTCAGGGGGAAAGTAATTATCAATCAACTCCTGCAAAATTTCCAATCGGAGTTGATAGGGCATCTCATCTTCATCGAGATTTTTGATTAAAAAAAGCACCAATAAATCATTTTTTTCCACCATTAACCGCATAATCCGTTCGTGCACCCGATGGATTGGTTTGGCGTGGATAGTCATTCCCGCCACATTTTCCCATTTTCCACTCTCTTCCCTCACCTTTTTGAGGGTGTGGGCAAATTGGGTATCTTTAACCCAAAATTTTCCTCCTATTGCCAACCTTCCCAATCTTTTCAAAGTTCTGGCAACTTGAGGATAGGTCTCCTTATCTTTGGTGCCATAGATGGTATTCACCCTTTCCAGTGGATCAATCGGGTAAATCTCCTCTACCTCCACTTCCCCCACTTTTTCCCCTTCACAATAGAGCTCAATCAATTGGGGTCTTTTTTCCAACACTTTCCGGTTCCGTTTTCCTGCTGGTGCAAGAATAAAGGAGAAGGGGACGGTTTGCCCTTTATACTTTTTCTCCTTATCTGCAATTTCCGCCTCTTTCCTATTCATCAATTTATCGATGGGAGAGAGATACCCGGCTTGCACCATAGCCAAGGTAATGTAAGCCTCCTTATCTATCCAGATTTTCCCCTTCCGGGGGGAGTCACTTTTTGCTAATCCCATACTTTTTCCTTTTCTCCCAGAGACTTTTCCGGCTAATCCCCAACTTTTTACTTAAAACCGTGTCGGGGTAGCGGGATTGATAATAGAGTATAACCCGCTTCACATACTCCTCAATTGGCAAAATCTCCTCATCGAGGGAGAAAGTGTTACTTTTTAACTCAACCACTTCAACCCCTTCCCTCTCCAACCTTTGGGTCAAGTGGATTACCACACTTCTCCCCCGCATAGCCCGGAGCAATTCCTGCTCCTCTTTTACTTTATCAAAATTGGTGCAAAAATAGAAAACCTCCTTTTCCCAGAAACTTCTCTTGTTGGCTTTTGTTAAATCTACCAATTTGATGGTTTTATTCTCCCGACTGGCAAGCTCTACCGCCACTTTTTCAGCCAAAAGCCGAACATTGCTTAACAAGAAGAGGGGATAGTTGGGCTCCGGCACATCTACCTCAACTTCCCTCAAAGCAAAGTTTAAAAACTCCTGCATCTCCTTCAACCGCCGTTTCAATTGGTAATAGTGGAGGAAGTGGCGGATTTTCCGAATCAGCTCCTCCACACTGATAGGTTTGAGCATATAATCATCTGCCCCCAACTCTATAGGTTTGGTAACGGTTTGATGGCTTACATAGGAAGTTAAAAGAAGGATAATTGAGTCTTTTTTCATCTCTATCAACTCTTCCAAAAGTCCCGTAGAGGCTCCACTGATTGTAGTATTGATAATAAAAATTTCCCCATCACTTTCCAACGCTTCCCGATAAGAGCGGTAGATTTCACATCTTGCCCCCAATTTATCACTGAGCCGGTTTTGAATACTTTGGGCTAAATAGTATTCATCTTCCACGATAATAATCCTCATACCAATCCTTATATCGGAGATTTGCCACTGAAATTGCTACAGCCCCTTCTTCCCTTCCTATAAACCCCATCTTTTCATTGGTGCTCCCCTTGATATTAACCGGGGCTTTTACTACTTCTCTCAATCGGGTAACTATTTGGGGTTTGAACTTTTTCAATCGGGGTTTTTCTCCAACATAGGTAATATCTATATTTACTATTTCAAACCCCAATGCCCCTATCAATTCCACCACTTGAGCCAAAAGCTCCATAGAGTCGGCATTTTTATATTTGGGGTCGGTATCGGGGAAAATCTCCCCAATATCACCTCCTCCCGATGCCCCCAAAAGGGCGTCAATAACTGCGTGAACTACCAAATCTCCATCGCTATGGGCTTTGAAAGAGAACTCCTCCGTTATCTCTACCCCTCCAATTTTGCACACCCCACCCCGTTGAAACCGATGGGAGTCGTAACCTATCCCTGAAAAAGATAACGGAGTGGGTCGGGGGAGATTGAGTAACCTCAAATCTTCGAAATAGGTCAGTTTCCACAACCCCCGCTCCCCTTCCACATATCCAATTTTTCCCCCAACCGCCTCAATTGCTCCCCGTTCATCGGTGAAAAGTATCTCTTCTGCTCTCCCCTTCTCCAATCCCCTCTCCAACCACTCCCGCCGGGAGAGTTGGGGAGTTTGAATCAATTTAACTCTGCTCCTCTCTATGGTCTCTCCTCTATATACCACCGTGTCTGCCGGGGAAATGTAGGGAACTACTGCCCCAAAATTCCCCTCCTCCATCTTCTTCACCAGTCTCTCCACAACCTTTCCCGTTACTCCCGGTCGCACCACATCGGAAACCATTACAAAAGGGGATTTTGTCGCCTCCAATCCCCTCTCCAAGCTCTCCTGCCTCTCCCTTCCCCCTTCCACTACCAAAAAAGGGGATTTGGAGCGGTAAAAACTCCCCAATCCCCTCTCCCCCACCACTACCACCTCCTCAAAAGGGTATAACCCTGCCAATTTCCGGGCAGTGTAGAGCCAAAGGGGCTCACTCCCCACCGCCAACCACTGCTTCCTTACCGGATAGTTGAATCGTTTCCCCTTCCCCCCTGCCAGTAAAATTAAAGCAATTTCCATTCTCCCCCTTTCTGTAATGTTACAAAATTATACAAAACCTTTCAAGTTTATTACCAAAACTAATCAAAATCCCATATTAGTTCCAATTATTGATAATATTTAATATTTTAGGGAGGTAATTTTTTCACCCTTCCACCCCTCGCCACGGGAGTAAATAAAAAAGTGGAGTATAATTTTGGAAAACCTGCAACTTCCAGATGGCAAGGAGAGGAAAATTGGTAAAAGCTTTGACAGATATTATCCAGTGGGTGGGGGAAGGGATTGTTAAGATTGTAAACGGGTTTGGAAACTTTCTCCTTTTCCAGTGGGAAATATTCAAACTCCTTTTCCGCCCTCCCTTCCGATGGCGTCAAGTGATAGAACAAATCTACTTTATCGGATTTGGAAGTTTGGGAGTAATTTTTTTAACCGCCTTTTTTACCGGATTGGTGGAGGCGGTGCAACTTTACAACGGATTCCATCGGTTTGGGGTGGAAGATTTTATGGGTTACACGATTTTCCTCTCCATTGTCAAAGAGTTGGGTCCTGTTTTTGCCTCTCTAATGGTGGTAAGCCGGGGTATAAGTGCCTACGCCGCCGAATTGGGAAGTATGCGGGTTACTGAACAGATAGATGCCCTCGATGTGATGGCGGTAAATTCCAAACAATTTCTGGTTATTCCCCGAATTGTGGCTACTATTATCTCTCTCCCCCTTTTGATTCTCTTTTTCGATAGCGTTGCCAATGTGGGAGCCTATCTAATTTCTGTCTACTCTCTCGATATAAATGGATATACCTATTTGGATAAAATCAGACAATTTGGCTCCATTAACGATTTTATGGAAGGGGTTGTCAAGGGGGTAGTTTTTGGATATTTGGTCAGTGCTATTGGAACCTATATCGGCTACAATACCCGGGGGGGAGCCAAAGGGGTTGGAAAATCTACAACTCTGGCGGTGGTAATCTCCTCAATTGTCATTTTTGTGGCAGACTACATTATCTCCGCCCTTTATCTAATTTTCTAAATTGGAAAGGAATAAAAATGGGTCAATTTAAAAAATTGGTGGAAGAGGTCGAAAACCTCCTTCAAACTTACAAAAAATTGGAAAAAGAGAATCGGGAATTGAAATTGAAAGTAGCCCGCTTGGAAGAAGAGAAAAAGAAATTGGAAAAAAAAGTTAAAGAGTTGTTATTTCAAAAGGAGGAATTGGAGTTAGAAATGGAAGTTGTGGAAAAGTTACTGGAGAGAAAATGAAAAAAGTGAAAATAGTTTTCTTAAATGAGACCTTCAATTTAAAAGTAGATGAAGAGTTCTGGAATTTTCTTGAAAAAAGAGGTGGATTGGAAGGGCTAAATAGGAGTGAAGAAGTCCTAAATCGCCTTTTGGAACTGGAAGGGGAGCTCTTTGAAATTGAAAAAGAGGTTAAGAAATTAAGGGCGAAGATAGAAAAATTAATAAAAAATTAATCTTTGTTCCTCACAATAAAAAATTTGCCACTTGACAAACTCCTCCGGTTAAGTGTATAATTCTTTTACAATAAATTTGAGCTAACAAAAGGAGGGCTTTATGAAAAGAAGCGGTTTTACTATGATTGAGCTGATTTTCGTTATCGTAATTCTCGGAATCTTGGCAGCAGTTGCAATTCCAAAATTGATGGCAACCCGGACCGACGCAAAAATCTCCAAA
>PUXY01000063.1 GCA_009659955.1 Campylobacterota bacterium
CGATGAACCGATTTGATTTGGAGGCTCAAAAGTGGGACACCCTCCCCAGACGGGTGGAGTTGGCGGAGGCAGTGGTGGAGGCAGTCCGTCCCTATTTAAAGGGAGACGAGAGGGTTTTGGATTTTGGGTGTGGAACCGGATTGGTGGGACTGAAACTGGCTCCCTATGTCCGGGAGGTGATAGGAATTGACCTCTCCAAAAAGATGGTGGAGGAGTTCAACCGGAAAAGGGAAAAGTTCCAAATCCCCAACGCCCGGGCATATCAGAAGGATATTTTCCAAATGGAAGGGGAGAAGTTTGATTTTATTGTCTCCTCAATGACCCTCCACCACATTGGGGAGTTGGAAAAATTGAGCTCCCAATTTGCCCGATTGAGTCCCAAAATTGGGATAGCCGATTTGGTTACAGAAGATGGGAGTTTCCACACCCGGGGGGTAGATGATGTAGCCCATTTCGGTTTTTCCCCTTCCCAGTTGGTGGAAATTTTCTCCCCCTATTACCCCCGATTGGAGTATAAAATTATCCATACAATCCAGAAACATAAACCTTTTCCAGTATTTCTCCTCTACGGAGAGAGGAAGGAAAATAGGTGAAAATCCTCTACCTCCCCCAAATCGATTCTACCCATCTCTATTTGATAGAGGGGCTAAAAAAGGGGATTTTCAAGCCTCCGATAGCTATCTGGAGTGATTATCAAACCGCCGGAATAGGGAGTAAAGGGGGGCGATGGGAGGGAAAAAGGGGAAATCTCTTCCTCTCCTTTGCCCTGCCCCGGCTCTCCTACTCCCACCTCCCCCCAACTTCCCTCTCCATCTATTTTGGAACCCTCCTCTGGTTGACCCTCCGGGAAATGGGGCGGAATTTGATTCTGAAATGGCCCAACGACCTCTACCTTCCCCCACCCACTTTGGGAAAGGTGGGGGGGATTTTGACTACCCTCCACCGGAACTGGATTGGGGTCGGAGTTGGGCTCAACACCACCCACCCGGTGCCCCCTTTTCCGGCAATTACCCCACCGGTTGAGAATAGGGAAGTTTTAAAACTTTTCCTCCAAAGGGTGGAGGAGGCTCCCCGATGGGAGAAGATATTCCCTTATTTTGCCCGGGAGTTTGAAAAAAATCGGAAAATTTTTGGAATAGAGGGAAAACTTCTCCCCAATGGGGCGGTGGAGAAAGATGGTAAAATAGTTGAGCCCAACAGATAATTTTTCCCTATAATTCGCCTAAATTTACCGGAAAAGGATAGAAAAATGAGAGAATATCTTTTCTCCAGTGAATCTGTAACTGAAGGACACCCCGACAAAATGGCTGACCAGATTAGCGACGCCATTTTGGATTACATTATAGAGCGGGATAAAAACGCCAAAGTTGCCTGTGAAACCCTTTTGAGTAACGGATATTGCGTAATTGCCGGAGAGTTGAAAACCACCACCTACGCTCCAATGCAGGATATCGCCCGGGAAGTGATTCGGGATATCGGTTACACCGACGCCCGCTACGGCTTCGACTATAGAACCGCCGGAGTGCTCAATGGGGTGGGAGAGCAGAGCCCCGATATCCGGCAAGGGGTAGAGCGGGGGGAAGAAATTGGAGCCGGAGACCAAGGAATGATGTTCGGCTACGCCTGCACAGAAACCCCCCAATTGATGCCGATGCCGATAACTTTAGCCCACCAGTTGACCAAACGGCTTGCCCGGGTGCGGAAAGAGGGAGTTATTCCGTGGCTCCGCCCCGATGGAAAGGCTCAAGTAACAGTCCGATACCGGGACGGCAAACCGGTGGCGGTGGAGAAAGTGGTAGTCTCCACCCAACACGAACCGGAAATTAGCCAAAAGGAGATTCGGGAGGCGATTATTGAAGAGGTGATAAAGAAAGTTATCTCCCCCGACCTCCTCTCCCCCAAAGTGGAGTATTTCATCAATCCCACCGGAAAATTTGTAATTGGGGGACCCCAAGGGGACGCCGGGTTGACAGGGCGGAAAATTATTGTGGATACCTATGGAGGCTCTGCCCCCCACGGGGGAGGTGCCTTCAGTGGAAAAGACCCCACCAAAGTTGACCGGAGTGGAGCCTACGCTGCCCGATATGTGGCAAAGAATCTGGTAGCCTCCGGGGTTGCCGAAAAAGTTACCGTCCAACTTGCCTACGCCATTGGGGTGGTGGAGCCGGTCAGTATCTATGTAAATACCCACGGCACTGGAAAGGTCGATGAGGTGGAGATTGAAAAGGCAGTCCGGGAGATTTTCGACTTAACCCCCAAAGGAATTATCGAAACTTTAGACCTTTTGAAACCCATCTACCGGAAAACCGCCACCTACGGACACTTTGGAAGGGAGGGATTCAGTTGGGAAAAGACCGACAAAGTGGAGGAGATAAAGGAGAGATTAAACCTCCAATAGACTTTTCCTTTAGATTCTTTTCCCTCTCTTTTTTTTTTCTTTAAAAAAAATCGGAATGTTAGTTTCTTATCAAAATTGCGAAATTGTAAAAAAAGCCGGCGGGTGCTTTTGGAAAAATCGATTGTTATGGGTGTTTTCTGGAGAAGACTTTTTCCACTTGGCTCAATTTTCTCTATTGTCTAAAGAATATAGTTTTTGTTGCTTGAGCAAAGAGAAAGATAGTGGTAAAGTGGTAATAGAAGAAGCAGTTCAACTAAAAAAGACGCACTCCCATATTTTAAAATTTTAATCGTTGGAAGTAATGAGCTAAAGTAATTTAAAGTTCTAAAGCAATTTAAAGTCTTCTACTTGGTAATAGAGGTTAACTTAAATATTTAAGTAATTATTTAAATTTTTTTCCCCGCCTCGCACCTTTTCCGCCTCCGGCGAAAAAATTATAACCCTTTTTTCCAATTTGTCAAGATGTTTTGGAAAATTCAACTTTGGTAATAGAGATTTAAATAACCAATTTGAGTTGGTTTAAATCAATCTTTCAAAAAAGCTAAAAATTAAAATGAGAAGGAAGAGTCAATTCCTCTTCTCTCTCAAACTTCCAAATCATCTGAAAACATCTTTCAAAAGGAACAAAGGGATAGTTTCCTTCCAACTCTCTTTCAATACACAATTACCAGTTTATTCCTATTTTCCCTCAAACTTCTCTCCCCTCCCTCAAAAAAGTATATTCCCGGGGAATAAAGTAATTCTCCACACTTTTTAAAGGGGGTATAAGCCCTTTTTCCGCTCCCAATTTATAGAGGGCATTGAGTCCGGCAATTTGCTCTGGGGTGAGCTCGACCGACTCTTTTCCGGCATACATTGAGAGATACTTCTCCAATTTTGCTCCATCTACCCGGACTTTTCCCATTTTTTCCAACATTTGGGCAACAATTTTCCGATGGCGATTGGCAATTACCACCCCCTTTTGAATAGCTTCCTCAATTGCGATGGCACTCCAAAGGGGAATTGACCGCCGGATACCCATTCCACCCAAAGGGAGAGGCAACTCCTCTCCTATCAAATTTACCCAAATGTCCCATAACTCCTTTTCCACTTCCAATTGGGGATTAATATCCAAAATAGACTCGTGGATTAAAACCCCCGCATCTACTTCCCCCCTTAAAACCGCCTTTTCAATTTCCAAAAAGTTTTTATAAACTATCCGGGCGTTGGGATAGGCTATCCGGAAAAGGAGAGCATTGGTAGTATATTTTCCACTTAAGGCAACTTTAAACCTCTTCTTTAACCGCTCCCCCCGCCGTTTAACCAGTTTGGGACCATACCCGTAACCGAAACTTACCGCCCCCCGGAGAAGGGCATACTCCCGCCAGATATAGGGATAAACCCCAAAACTGATAGCAGTAACATCATACTCCCCCTTTATCGCCTTCTGATTTAAAGTCTCTATATCCTCTTCCCAACTTTCCAAAAGGATCTTCCCCCCCCCAACTTCTACCCACCCCCATTTGATAACCGCAAACATAAAAATATCGTCGGCATCTGGGGAATGGGCTACCCTATATCTTTTTTTCATTTTCTCCCTTCCATATGAAAATTTAAACCAAAGGGGAGATAAATTATAGTAAAATAGCCCCAATTGTCCGGAAAATGGTGGAAAAAGGAGCCTAAAAATGGGAAAAATTCTGAAAAAAATAGCCTTTTCTTTACTTCTTCTCCTGCCCCTCTGGGGAGATACCCTCCGGGTCGGATTGAGTAGTGGAACCGCCTCCCTCTATGGGGAGTTTCAAATAGGGTTGAAGCCTATATTTGCCCGAATCCACGGACTCTATGTAAAAGATGGAGACAATTGGGGAGGAGTAGGTTTTATGACCCAAGGTCCCTTTATCGGCTACCCCAACTTAAATGTATCCCTCTTTGTAGATGGGGTTCACTCCCAAAATCGAAACGCCCTCCCCATTGGGGTGGGATTTAACTACTGGATCCCCTACGCTTTCCTCCCCCTCTCAATCCGCGGAGAGTTTGAGTATGCCAACAACCTCCTCACCTTTGGAGACGCCGACCGCTTCTCCCGGGGAGTTATTGAGATAGGAGTCCAAATTATTGAAAATGGAGAGCTCTTTTTGGGGTATCGAAACCTCCGATGGGACTCCCCTTTCAAATCCAATTGGTATCTGGGAGTCGGATTTATGTGGTAGAAAGGAACTCTCTTTTTTCTTCCTATCTTCTCCACTTTTCCGTTGTGTATAAAAACTCCACATTCTCCTCCAAAGCAAATAAAATTTCCCCATAAATAGGAAAAGAATTTACAAAGAAAAGAGTAAAATTGAATAGGGGGTAAAGATTTTTTTTAAAAAAGGAGAAAGATGGATATTTCCACTATTTGGTGGATTTTACGGACTCTTTTTACCTCCGTGAAGGAAGGTGGGGAGTTAATGGAGAA
>PUXY01000064.1 GCA_009659955.1 Campylobacterota bacterium
CAACGGCTGGTAAACTTTATTCAAATATTAAGCGGAGGTAGGTATGGACGATAAAACTTTCCGACAAATTTGGAAAAAACTTATGGAAAGTGACAAAATTACCATAATTCCCCATCTCAACCCCGATGGAGATGCATTGGGAAGTGGACTGGGATTATATTGGACTTTAAAAAAATTGGGCAAAAAAGTGAAAATTTACAATAAAACCACCCCACTTCCCTACTATTTGGATTTTCTCCCGGGATTTGACCAAATTACCAACCAATATCCCAAAGATACCCAAGTTGTGGTAAGTGTAGATTGTGGAGACTTTGACCGATTGGGGATTGAAGAGAGACCCCCTTTCCTTATAAATATCGACCACCACTATACCAACCCCAATTTTGGAGACCTCAACTTGGTGGACAGAGGAGGACCGGCTACCGCATATGTGGTATATCAACTTTTAAAACGGAACCGGGCAGAATTGACCCCCGAAGGGGCGACCGGACTTTATACCGGTATTTTAACCGATACCGGAAATTTCCAATACGAAACCGTTACAGGTGATCTATTCCGAGCAGTGGCAGATTTGGTAGATGCCGGGGCTAACCCGGGCTGGATTGGACAGATGCTTTATCAACGGGATAGATTGAGTAGACTCCGCCTTTTGGCAAAAATTTTAGATAATATCCGGCTCCTCCTCAATGGAAAAGTTGCCTTCTCCTTTGCTACCCAAAAAATGTTCCGGGAAACTGGAGCAACCAAAGAGGATACAGAGACTATCTCCAGTCAACTCCGGAATATCGGTCCCGTAGAGATTGGACTTTTTCTCCGGGAGGAAGAAGATGGGAGCGTAAAAGTCTCACTCCGCAGTAAAGAAAAAGTAGATGTCGGAAAAATTTCGGTCAAATTGGGAGGAGGTGGACACGCCCGGGCAGCAGGAGCTACTTTACCCAACACCTCCATTGAGGAAGCTTTGAAAATTATTCTTCCATTGATAGAAAAAGAGTTGAAAGCCACTGGAGTTTTGGAAGAATCAACAAAAGAAAATTCACCAAAAAAGGAAATAGAATCCCCCCATCTTCAACAAATTACCAAACCGGAGCCTCCCGATATTTCCGAGAAAAAGGAGGAGTCCCCTCTCTCTGTAACCTCCTCCCCCAACTCCCCCACCATCGAAAAAGTCTAATCTCCCCCTCCTCTTTTACCAACCTTTCCCCAGTTCCTATTTTCCCCTTTTTCCCCTACCTCCATTCCGGGGATCTATTTTGGATTTTTCTTTTTTCTTTTTTTTTAATCTTTTGCAATGATTAGCCATTTTTCGGGGGCGGGGCTATTGTAGAGGGTAATGGGCTCTATTTCGACGGAGTGGTAGGGAAGAATTTGGGTTACCCTCTCCAGTCGGTGGTAGTATTGGGTTACTCTTCCATCTTCCCGTCTATAGAGGTGGTCAAAGGTAGAAGTAAAAAGGGTAAAATCTGTAATTAATCTTCCCCGGTTGTAATTGGATTCTACACAGAGAAAATATCCATCTTTTTCGATTTTTAAAGCTCCTACTGCCACCTCCGCCATTCCGTATTGGCTATTGATGTCAAAAATAAATAGGGGTGCCAATTGGGCAACCGCCCTAAAAAAGGGGGGTAATTGGGTGGGAGTGAGATAATTTATTACATCAAAAATTGCCACTGCTCCATCGAAATTTCCTCCCATCTCCTCCACTCTTTTAACAATGCAGTTACACCCTTTTTTCAATGCCCGGCTCACTTGGGTGTGGCTTAAATCTATTCCTACTACTTCAATTCCCCGTTTTTGAGCCATTTTACAAAACTCTCCACTTCCACACCCGATATCCAATACCCGTTTGGCACCTTCCCTTTCTAAAATCTCCAAATAGTAATTCCAAAGTTTTTCCCCCGCTTCCCGGTTCATTAAAAGCTCTTCAATTTTGCCGTAAAACTCCAGTCCGTGGTTTGCCATTATTTTTCTCCTTGTGGGGAAATTGGAGGTAAAGGGAATAAAAGGGGAGTTATTGGGAGATAACCGCTCTCCTCTCTGTGGGGAGAGCCTCTTTCAATTGATGGAGAAGATGGACTATCTCCCCTCTCTTTTTCCAAAAGGAGTTGGGATTGGCAATAAAATGGGCGGAGGAGTAGAGGATAACATCTTTCTCCTCCAGTCCATTTTCTTGGAGGGTTTGCCCCGTTTCCACAATATCCACGATAAAATCACTCAATCCCACCAATGGGGCAAGTTCAATAGAGCCATTAAGTTTCAAAACCTCTACGGGAATTCCCTTCTCTTCAAAATAGCTCCGGGCTAAATGGGTCAATTTTGTGGCAATTTTCAACTTTCCTTTTTCTCTAAATCGTTGCTCTACCTCTTCTCCCACCTGTCCTGCTACGCTTACTCGGCACTTACCCAATCCCAAATCCCAAAGGCGGAAAACCCGGCTTTTTAACTCTTCCAATACATCTAATCCCACTATTCCCACATCAGCTACCCCTTGCTCCACATAAACCGCCACATCCCAATTCCGGACATTTAGAAATTTGAATCCCTGTTTTTCCAAAATCAATTTTCTGCCGGAAAATTGAAACTCATCTCCAAAGATTTGGGAAAAGAGCCCCAACACTTCTTTGGCAATTCTCCCTTTCGGTAGTGCTACCACCATCAAATTTACCTTATTTCCATTTATTTTAAAACTATAATTGTAACTTTTTTACTGGTTTTGTGGGGTAGAGTCAGTTTCAATGTAATGGGCTCCCAAACTTTGGTGGCGGTTGAGGGCTCCTTTTACAATCTCTTTGGCGGTGATAAATCGGAGGGCGGTCAACTCTCCCACTTCTGAGCGGGCGGAGGTGATAAACTCCAACGCCTCTTCCAATCCCTTTTTATTTCGGATAATTCCAACCTTTTCCCACATTATTTCCCGCAACTTGTTTTTCCACTTTTTATCTTCCTCTCTCATCAAAAGCCACCTTTCCACTGGAAAATCCCTTTTCACTTTTTTCAACGGAGTGCCCGCTACCCCTTCCGCTACCCTTTTTCCAAATACAAAACACTCCAGAAGGGAGTTGGACGCCAATCGGTTTGCCCCGTGGACCCCCGTATAAGCCACCTCTCCCACTGCAAAGAGGTTTTGGGTTCCTTTAACCCGGGAGTCGGGCTCCACCTCAATTCCCCCCATATGGTAGTGGAAGGCGGGGGAGATGGGGATTTTTTGTTTTGGGACTTTTATTCCGTAATTTCGCAACTTTTTGTAAATTGTTGGAAATCGATGGGAGAAAAACTCTTCCGAAAAATGGGAAACATCTAAAAAGACCTTGTGTCCCGCCTTTTGGTGGAGGTAAATTGCCCGGCTAATAATATCCCGGCTTGCCAACTCCCCCCGGGGGTCATATTTGAAAAGGAACCGCTCTCCCTTTTCGTCAACAACTTTTCCCCCTTCACCCCGCACTGCCTCGCTTATCAATAATTTTTGGGCAAACTCCATTTGGATAAAAACGGTGGGGTGGAATTGGGTCATTTCCATATCCCGCACCGGCAACCCCTTTTTAATGGCTATCCCTTGGAGTTCACCGGCGATTGTCCGGGCGTTGGTATCATATTTATAGAGGGCTCCAATTCCCCCAGAGGCTAAAATAAGATGGTTACAATAGAGGTTAAATTGCTCTCCCTTTCGAACTACCCTAACCCCATAAACCCGATCTTCCTCCATTAAAATATCGTAAACGATGGTATTATCCATTAAATAATTGGGGTCCCGTTGGAGGAGAAAAAGATGGAGTTCCCGTCCCGTGGCATCTCCCCCCTTGTGGAAGACCCTATCCACAGAGTGGGCTCCCTCCCGGGTAACCCCCGGGTCAAAGTGGAATCCCAGTTTTTTCAACTCCGTTCGGATATGGAGGGACTCCCGGCTCATCAACTCCACCATTTCCCGGTTATTGTGGAACCAACCGGCTTTTAAAGTATCTTCAATATGGAGGGGGACATCTTCTCTATTTAGAGCCAGAGTTACTCCCCCTTGGGCGTAAAAGGAGTTGGCATCAAAAACCTCCCGCTTTGTAACAATTAAAACCGAATACCCCAATTTATTGAGCCAATACCCGCTCCAAAGTCCTGCTATTCCGCTTCCGACGATAATTACATCGTAAAAGTTACCCATTCTAATTCCTTACCAGAAACTCCTCCTCTCCCCTCTCCAGTCTGGAGATTGGAAATTTCTCCTTGGTTAAAGAGAAATAATAAAGAAAAAAAGATAAAAATTTCCCTTTTGTCTTTTCTAAAAATAACTTCCCCCTTTCCCCTCCTATTTTATGCCAGTGCTTCCAAATCCTCCACTTCCCCTTTGGGTGGGGGTCAACTCCTCAACCTCAACTTCCCCAAACTGGGCTTGAACTACAGGGGCAATTACCCCTTGGGCTATTCTCTCCCCCTTTTCCAGAATTACCGGGGTCTGTCCAAAATTTATCAAAATAACCTTTATCTCTCCCCGATAATCGGAATCAATGGTGCCGGGGCTATTGAGAACACTCACTCCCTTTTTCAAAGCCAATCCACTCCGGGGGCGGACTTGAAGTTCATACCCTTCCGGTAATTCAATTGCCAAACCGGTGGCAATTCCCCGCCACTCCCCCGGTTTCAACTCCACCCTCTCCACCGACACAAAATCAAACCCGGCAGACCCGGGGGTCTGATATTGGGGAATTTGGGCGTCTGGGTGGAGTTTTGCAATCTTTACCCCAATTTTCTTCTCCAATTTTGCCTGTCTCTTCTCCTGTGCCAATGTCCTTCTCCTTCTACTTCTACTTTTCTCTTTTTTT
>PUXY01000065.1 GCA_009659955.1 Campylobacterota bacterium
AAAATTGGTGGAGCGGGCGACGGGACTCGAACCCGCGACCCTCAGCTTGGAAGGCTGATGCTCTAGCCAACTGAGCTACGCCCGCATTTCAGTTTTAATTTTTTCCTTCCCCTCTTTTTCCACTTCTCCCATTACTCTTGAGATAAAACTCTCCCCTCCTCTCTTTTTGCATTTGAAAATCAGGGAAAGCTTTCATTTGGTAAAAATTTCCAATGGAAATTTGGAGAGTGGAATATGGGAAATAGTAATGGCAGGGCAGGAGGGACTCGAACCCCCAACAAGCGGTTTTGGAGACCGCCGCTCTACCAATTGGAGCTACTGCCCTAACCCCCCAGTGGAGCGGGCGACGGGACTCGAACCCGCGACCCCCAGCTTGGGAAGCTGGTGCTCTAGCCGACTGAGCTACGCCCGCATTTTTACATTGGGAATATTATCAAATTTTTTTCCCAATTTCCACTCCCATTTATTTGGCTTATTACTCCCCCTCCTCCCAAAATATTATCTCTTCTCCTATTACCTTTCGGAAAAAAATCTCTTCTCTCTTTCCTCAGGTGGAGAAGGGGGAACCTATACTCCAAATTTCCATTTAACCCGGTCTTTTAGACCACATTTTTTAAATTTTCCAAATCTGGGCTCCCGCCCTCAACTTTTCAACTTTACAGATAGAGAATTACTCTCCCCACTTCCACCTTTCCCCGTTTGTTTCAACCCTCTTGAGAACTTTTCCCAACTTCCCTCTTAAAGTTTACTCTCTTTATGAATAGTGTGTTTATTACACCATTTGCAATATTTTCGAATTTCAAACTTTTGGGGCATTTTCCGCTTATCTTTGGTAGTGTGGTAGTTGAATCTTCCACACTCGGTGCATTTCAAATGGATAATTTCCCGCATCTTCTACCTTTCAAAAAAGGTAAGGGGAGACCCCTTACTCGATAATTTTGGTAACTACTCCAGCCCCAACGGTTCGTCCACCTTCCCGGATAGCGAACCGGGTTCCCTCTTCAAGGGCGATAGGAGCAATCAATTCTACGGTAAGTTTTACATTATCTCCGGGCATTACCATTTCAACCCCTTCGGGAAGTTGAATGGTTCCGGTAACATCGGTAGTCCGGATATAGAATTGGGGTCGGTATCCACTGAAGAATGGTTTATGCCGTCCTCCCTCTTCTTTGGTCAAAGCGTAAACTTCCGCTTCAAATTTGGTGTGGGGAGTAATACTTCCGGGTTTAGCCAAAACCATTCCCCGCTCAACTTCATCTTTTTTAATTCCCCGGAGAAGAACCCCAACATTATCCCCCGCTTGGGCTTCGTCCATCTCTTTCCGGAACATTTCAATTCCGGTAACTTTGGTAGTCCGGGTAGGTTTAAATCCTACGATATCTACATCATCTCCCAATTTGAGGGTTCCCCGTTCAATCCGTCCGGTAACAACGGTTCCCCGTCCAGAAATGGAGAATACATCTTCGATAGGCATCAAGAAATCTTTATCTACATCTCTTTCAGGGGTAGGAATGTATTCGTCAACTGCGTCCATCAACTCAAGGATTTTTTCAGACCATTCTCCCAATTTTCCTGCTTTTACTTCTTCCAAAGCTTTGAGGGCAGACCCGGCAATTACAGGAGCCCCATCTCCGTCAAAATCGTATTCACTCAAGAGCTCCCGAACTTCCATTTCTACCAATTCAAGGAGTTCTTCATCATCTACCATATCAACTTTGTTCAAGAATACAACAATTGCAGGAACCCCTACTTGCCGAGAGAGCAAAATATGTTCCCGGGTTTGGGGCATAGGTCCATCGGTAGCAGCCACAACCAAAATTGCTCCGTCCATTTGAGCCGCCCCAGTAATCATATTTTTTACATAGTCGGCGTGTCCGGGGCAGTCTACGTGGGCATAGTGCCGTTTATCGGTTTCATACTCAACATGGGCGGTATTAATAGTAATTCCCCGTTGTTTTTCTTCTGGGGCGTTGTCAATTTGATCATAATCTTTCATTTCTGCATAACCCTTGAGTGCCAACACCCCAGTAATTGCTGCAGTCAAAGTGGTCTTCCCGTGGTCAACGTGTCCGATAGTCCCAATATTTACGTGGGGTTTAGTCCGGACAAACTTTTCCTTTGCCATTTAAGCCTCCTAAGAGAATTTTTGATTTGCGTCCAAAATTGTAACAAAAAAAACCTGTTACTTTGGGTGATTTTCCAGAAAAAATTTCTGAAAAATACAACATTTTTCTAATTTGGTTGATTAATAAAGATAAAATCTGGAGTCAGCTGGAGCCCATAGCCGGATTTGAACCGGCGACCTCTTCCTTACCAAGGAAGTGCTCTACCCCTGAGCTATATGGGCTCAAACCAGTAGTTTACTGGGAGTAGTGTGAGCAGATTGAATAGTAAATTAATCCAAATTCCAGTCCCGATTTGGATATTAATATCTATTGTTTGCTCAGCTCCCAGTTTCAATGGAGCGGGCGACGGGACTCGAACCCGCGACCCTCAGCTTGGAAGGCTGATGCTCTAGCCAACTGAGCTACGCCCGCCCATCGTGGTGGTGGGGGCAGGATTCGAACCTGCGAAGGCGAACGCCAACGGGTTTACAGCCCGTCCCCTTTGGCCACTCGGGAACCCCACCACATTTCTACTGGTCAAACGCTGACACCCGCAACTGGAGCCGGTGAAGGGACTCGAACCCCCGACCTGCTGATTACAAATCAGCTGCTCTACCAACTGAGCTACACCGGCTTCCAAATTGCGTCGAAATTATAGTCAAACCTTCCCCGGTGTGTCAAGGGTTTGGAGAGAATTGGAGGAAAAAAAGGAGAAAATCCCCTCCTCTGGGGGATTAAAAGAAGTGTTTCCGTTTCAAATGGTGGATATAGGCGTCGATATAGAGTTTTTTCAACAGATTGGAGTTGGTGGTGGGCAATTTTTGTTGGGAAGGGGTCAAGGCTACAATAGGTTGGGGAGAGACAATATCCCAAAATTGGGTTACAAAACTATTCCGGATAGTGCCGGCGGTGGGGTCTAAAAGGTATCGGTCGGAGTAGAGATATTTTCCGTTCCAGACAAAAGTTACTTCCAGAACATTTCCGGAGATTCGGTAGTAGCCCCGTCCCTCCTCTCCAGAAACAAACTCAATCTGTCCATTGGGAAGGAGGCGGAACCAGTTATCAATCCAATATTTTCCGATTAAATCGTGCCAACTTTTATTGAAAAGTGCCGGGTCTTGAACCTCTTTGAAACTGGAGAAGGTAACTGCCACAATCCGATAGCGTCCCACTTGGGCTATTTGGGAGATGGTTTCAGTGTAACTATTTTGGAGAAGTTTATTTCCCATTTTCAGGAGGGAGCCATCTTGCACCAGTAAATCTCCGTGGATAATGGAGTAGGGGGCGTTGGTGTATTGGCGATAACTCCGATAGCGGGGGTCATAAATATAGAAATCTACTATTCCATTCCCCCAAAATTGCCGATACCATTGACTGGTCCAACTATTGAAGATTCGATAGGGGAGTAGAGTTCTAATATCCACTTTGGTGGGGGTGTAATCGGCATATTGCCAGAAATCCAACCAAGTCTGTTCAACTTTTCCTTGTCGATTGAGGGAGTGTCCAATTAAAACCAGTCCCACCACCGGGTCGGAGGCGACTTTTTGGAAATAAGCCAAAACCCGTCCACTTTTATCGTAAACATAAATTATCCCATTAACCAATTGGATAACCAACGGGCGATTTTTGTAATAGACCCGGGCAATTCCGTCTCCTCCAAATTGGAAAAGGAAGGGGGCATTATCGGTATAGTTTTCCCGGACTACAAAACTCTTCCCCGCTACTTCCAAAAGGGAAATAGGTTGAGGTTTATCCAGATAGATAGAGCGATATTGGGCTTGGAAATGGAGGGTAGGGGAGACCGGAGCAACACTTTTAAGGGGTGGAGAGGGGGGAGGGGTAGTAACAGATGTGGAAGTGGTAGAGTTATAATTGGTGGCAGACAATTGGGAAGGGTGGGAGAGGGGTTGGATAGGTTTATTACCCCCTTTATAGGAAGAGGAAGAGGCGGTAAAACCGGGAGGTGGAGAGCCTATTTGGGAGGTTGTAATTTTGATTTTGGCAACTTTTGCAACTTTTGGAGTTGCTCCCCCTTTTCCTTGGGAAATAAGGGGGATATTTACCACCTCTTTGGGGGTTCCCATTGGAGAATGGGGGGATTTTGGAGAGGAGGAGGTGCCGGGGATACTTTTCCATTGGGAGGTTAAAGTTACTTTTCTGGTCTCTTGTTTGGCTTTTCTTTCCACTTGGCGATGGAGATATTGGGTATGAATCCTTTCCGCTGGATTTAAATCAGATGCTTTGTATGGGATAATCACTATTCTGTCTCCTTTTTTGGTCAAGATGAGAGGTTTAACGCCAATGGGAGAGGAGTTTTTTCCTCCCTTTTTGGGGCGTCCAGAGGGGGAAGTTGGAAGAGTGGAGATTGGGGAAGGGGAGACTCTCCCCTTGGGTTTTTGGGAAGTGATTGTTATTTTCTCCGTGGGGGGTTGGGAGTTTCCATTGAGTTGATGTATCAATTGAGCCAATTGATGGGAGATGGAGTTCCGTCCAGTTGACTCCCTTCCGATGGAAGTATTTGAAGAAATAGCTCCCTTTCTCCCGGCGGAAGAGGAGAGGGGTTGGTTAACACTCCCCGGTTGTGGAGAGGCGGAACTGGTGGAAGATTGGGGAGGAGAAGAGGGAGATGGGACCTCTTCCACTGAAACCCGAATAGGGGTGGGG
>PUXY01000066.1 GCA_009659955.1 Campylobacterota bacterium
TTAATTTTTCTCTTTGTCCACAATTCGATTTTGGGTAATCCACGGCATCATTTTCCGGAGTTTTGCCCCGGTTTTTTCAATCAGGCTCTCTTCGGTCAATCTCCGCTCGGCGTTCATTCGAACATAGTTGGCTTTCCGCTCAAGGATAAAGTCTTTGGCAAATTTTCCGTTTTGAATCTCTTTCAAAATCTCCTTCATCGCTTTTCGGCTCTCCTCCCCAATTACCCGGGGTCCACTGACATAATCCCCATATTCGGCGGTGTTGGAGATGGAGTATCGCATATTTGCCAATCCCCCTTCATAGAGGAGATCTACAATCAGTTTCAATTCGTGGAGACACTCAAAATATGCCATTTCAGGGGCGTAACCGGCTTCTACAAGGGTGTCAAAGCCCGCTTTAATCAGACTGGTAACCCCTCCACAGAGCACCGCTTGCTCCCCAAAAAGGTCGGTTTCAGTCTCATCTTTAAAGGTGGTTTCGATAATTCCAGTCCGTCCCCCTCCAATTGCGGCGGCGTAACTTAAAGCCAATTGTTTCGCCTCTTCACCCCCTTGGTAGACTGCAATTAAATCGGGAATTCCTCCCCCTTTTACAAATTCACTCCGGACGGTGTGCCCGGGGGCTTTGGGGGCAATCATAATAACTTTCAAATCGGGGCGGGGTTTAATCATTTGGAAATGGATATTGAATCCGTGTCCAAAGGCGATGGTAGCCCCCTCTTTCAAATTGGGTTCAATCTCACTATAGTAGACATCGGGTTGAATCTCATCTGGAAGGAGAATCATTACCACATCTGCATCTTTTACCGCCTCCGCTACCGGTTTTACTGGAAGATTGTAATTTTCCGCTTTTTTCCACGATTTACTCCCGGGTCGGAGTCCCACAACTACATCTACTCCACTATCCCGGAGATTTAAAGCGTGGGCGTGTCCTTGGGATCCGAATCCGATAACTGCCACTTTCTTGGATTGGATTATTGAGAGGTCGCAATCCTTATCATAGTAGATATTAAGCCCCATCGGCTCTCCTTTTTGCTAAAATTATAACAAAAATGGCGATAGGAATGTGGAAAAAGCTCCTCTTTACTGCACTTTTGATTGGAGGGGTAGGGGGGTGGGGGGATTTGGTTACCCTTTTCAAAAAGGGGGCTTACAACCAAATTTGTAAATATAGATGGACCTACATAAACCGGTTCCGGGGGTCAGATGAGAGACTCCTATCGCTTGTAGCCTATAGTTGCCTCAAATTGGGACAGATAACCCCTGCCCTCGATGTGGCAAAAAACCTCTATCGAACCCCCGGGGGACGGCAAAATGGGGTCTATATTACCACCCTCTTTCTGATGAAACAGCTCCTGTTGCAGGTAATTAATGACAACTTAACTTTGGAAAATGTTAAATTACCTATTATAAAAGGGGAGTTATTGGGGGAAGTTTTCCAACGGGTTCAAAAGGGGCTTTATCAGAAAGAGGGGAATATGTTGGTTATCGATAACGGCATCTATCAGGTAGAAGCCACCTTCGATGGCAACATTTTGATTCGAAAATACGACGACGATGGAAATTTACTGGAAAAGGAACTCTATTGGTAGGAGAAAAAGAGTTAAAAATTTTGAAGGAGTATTTGAAAAAGGATCCGTTGGCACGGCGACTTTATGAGAGAAAATTGGTTACTCCCCTTCAACTTCTGAAAGCCCTTCAAGTTAAAAAGGAAGCCCGCACCCGGAATATTGCAGAAATTCTCTATGAGTTGGGTTACCTCTCCAAAGATGATTACCTCAAAGAGGTGAGTGCAGAGTTGCAAGTTCCCTTCTTGGAAAAGTTGGACGGGGTGAGAATGCGGGATATTAAAATCCCCGTCTCCATTTTGAAACAGATTTTGGTGGTTCCGATCCGGGTAAAATACAATCTGGTAAAAGTGGCAATGGCAGACCCCCTCAACTGGAATGCCGAAGCCTACATTAAACGATTCTATCCCAATCGGAAAATAGAGAAATATCTGGCTTTTAAAGAGGATATTCTCAAACTGATAAAAACCCTTGAAGATAGAGAGAAAATCCAATCGATTATCGGAGATATTAAACGGGAACTCCGGGGGGAGGAGGTTTCGGGGCAAGATTCGGCAATTGTCCGGTTAATTAAGTATATTTTGGAAAAGGCAATTGAACGGAAAGCCAGTGATATCCATATAGAAGCGGAGGAGACCTATGGGGAGGTTCGCCTCCGGATTTTCGGAACCCTTTACGAATTCCTCGATTTTGATAAGGAGATTTTCAACGCCCTCTCCTCCCGGTTGAAATTGATGGCGGGGGTAGACCCCTCCGAACGGCGGAAACCCCAAGATGGGGCGTTTTCAATGCAGTTTGATGAAAATAAGTTTGACTTCCGGTTCTCCAGTTTGCCAACGGTTTGGGGGGAGAGTATCGTTATCCGGATTTTGGATAAACGGAATATCCTCAAATCGATTGATGAAATTGGAATTAGTGAAAAAAACTTAACCCTTATAAAAAAGGCGTTGGCAGCCCCCAACGGAATTTTTCTGGTAACCGGTCCCACCGGATCGGGGAAATCTACCACCCTCTACGCCTCCCTCAATGCGGTGGTAGGGGTTGATAAAAAAGTTATCACCGTTGAAGACCCGGTGGAGTATAAATTGCCGGGGATTCAACAGGTGCAAGTAAATCCCCGGATAGATATGACCTTTGCGGCGGCGTTGAGGAGTATCCTCCGGCAAGACCCTGATATTATTATGATTGGGGAGATTCGGGATTTGGAAACCCTTGAAATTGCGGTAAAAGCAGCCTTGACTGGACACTTGGTGCTCTCAACCCTCCACACCAACGACGCCGTTTCGGCAATTTCCAGAATGATTGATATGGGAATTGACCCCTTTATGGTTGCCAGTTCCCTTTTGGGGGTGGAAGCCCAACGGCTTGTAAAAACCAATTGCCCCTATTGTAAAGTCCAATATAAACCTGCCGATATCTATCTGGATCCAATCCGGAACCATCTCCCCAAAGATGCCAAATTTTACCGGGGGAAAGGGTGTGATAAATGTAATATGACCGGGTTCGCCGGACGGACTCTAATTTCAGAAGTCTTCCTCACCGATGAGGTATTGGAGAGTAAAATAGCCAAAAATAAGGAAAAGTTGGAGATTTTGAGCTACCTCCGACAGAAAGGGTATCGGACAATGTTTTTCGATGGATTGATAAAAGCTCTGGAGGGGATAACCCCTCTGGAAGAAGTCTATCGGGTGGCTAAACTATGACTTTGAAATATTTCCGGGTAACCTTTTTTAAAAAAGGGAAAAAAGAGCAGAAAATTATCCGCGGTATGAGCCGACAAGAGGCAATTTTAGCTGCCCAAAAGATGAATCTGGGACGGGTGGTGGAGGTGCGGGAAATTCCCGTCCCTCTGGAGGAGAGAATCAAATATCTCCGGGATTTGATTAAAAGCCGACTCCTCCGGAAAAAGGTGAATATTTACGCCTATATCGCTGCCCTCCGCCAGTTGACCGTTATGGTAAAGGCGGGAATATCGTTGAAGGACTCTCTGGAAGATATTGGTCAATATACAGAAGATGAGACCGTTAAAGAGATATTTTTAAAAGCAGCGGAAGCCATCGATAGCGGAAAAACCCTCTCTTCAGTCTTTGAAGAGTATGAAGCCTACATCGGCGGGGTTTCGGTGGCTATGATTCGACTGGGGGAGCAGACCGGGGATATTGTAATGGCTCTGGACAACCTCGCCCGGATTTACGAAAAAATGGCAGATAACCGGAAAAGAATGGTAAAAGCCCTCCGGTATCCGGTTATTACCCTCTTTGCCATCGCCGGGGCATTTACCTTTTTGGTGCTCTTTGTTGTTCCCAAATTTAAAGCCATTTTTGCCGAACTCCACGCCGATTTACCTCTACCTACCAAAATCCTTTTGGGGGCGGAGTATCTCTTGAGCCACTACGGCTGGGCGGTGGCTCTGGGGTTGGTGGGGTTGGTAATTTTCCACTCCTTTATGTATAAAACCTCCAAAAAGTATAAGTATCGGGCTGACCAAGTGGCGTTGAGAACCTATTTAATTAAAGATGTAATCCTCTATGGAAGTTTGCAACGCTTTTTGATGGTATTGGGGACTCTGGTAAAGAGTGGAATTCCCCTTATCGACGCTTTGAAAATTTCCCAAGGAATTATGGGAAACTCCGTCCTTCAAGAGAAAATTACCTTTATTATCCGCGGAATTAACCAAGGTCGGGGATTGGGGGAGATGCTCCGGGAAGTTGACCTTTTGGATTTTATCGCCTTAAAAATGGTTGAAGCCGGGGAAAAATCGGGGGAGTTGGACACAATGCTCCAGAAAGCCTCCAACTACTACGATGATAAATTTGATGCAGTGGTAGATAATATGCAAGCAGCAATTGAACCAATTATGATGTTGGTTATCGGTGGTCTGGTGCTCTTAATTGCACTGGGTGTATTCCTCCCAATGTGGAACTTGGGTCAAGCAGTCAAACACGGATAGAGGGAAAGGTTTCTCTCTTAATTTTTCTCTTATTATTGAAGAGGGAAGTTAAGGGCTTCCCTTTTAATTTTCAATTTTGCAGAAGTTTTAAAAATTTTTCCCCAGCGGGCTCTCCTTTTTTACTTTTCCAAAAGTTCAAAAGTTCTCTCCTATTTTTTGGATTCACCAGAAGAGCCAGTCGGCAACTGGGGAGATACTGATTTTTGCACCCTTCTACCAAAAGTTTACTTCCTTTGGAAATATCTTTT
>PUXY01000067.1 GCA_009659955.1 Campylobacterota bacterium
CCCTTTTCTCCCTTTGTGCCCTTTGAGCCATCTTCTCCCGTTTCCACCTCTCCAATCCAATTTCCGGAAACTCCACCCTTGCCCCTTTGGCTTCTTCAATTAGGGGGGCTATCGATGGGTCGATTTGAAGGAGGATTTTTTCTAATTTCTCCGCAAATTCCCGGGCTTCGGTCTCCCCTTCGGGAATTGCCTTTACACCTCCAATATAACGGAGGGCGGTCAAAAGGTTGATGGTGTGGTAGAGGTGGGCGGTGGTGCCCATCGGAAGGAGGTAGCGGGCAAACTCTTGGGCTCTCTTTTCGGTCTCTTTGGGAGTCCGGCGGAATTTGGGTAGGCGTTCCCAAATGGGCTCCTTGAGGAGGTCAATAAGTTGGAGATACCCCCGGTAAATCCGTTGATAAAAACTCTCCCATCGGCTCCGCTCCCCCTCCGGGGGGTAATAGAAGGAGTCGGGGGAGACTTTGGCATACCTTTGGGAGACCTGTTCCGAGTTGTAGAAGGGGTGGGAGTGGAGGAGTCGCCAGATTAGGAGACGGCTTACTCCGGTAATTAAAAAAGTAAAATGGGGGTGGATTAAAGTTGTGTGGTGTCCCGCCCGGAAAAGGGAGAGGAGGAGTTCCGATTTTTTTGACCAATTTTGCACTTCTTTGGGGAGGAGGGGAGTGGGGGAGTAGCAACTCCGGGCGGAGGCTACTGCCAAATCGGAAGGGGTGCCGGTGTAACCCAGAAGTTGAATCTCCATCTCTACTCCCATTCAATGGTTGCCGGAGGTTTGGAGGAGATGTCGTAAACCACCCGGTTGACCCCGTCAACTTCGTTGATAATCCGGGTAGAAACATGCTCCAAAAAGTCGTAGGGGAGTCGGCTAAAGGTGGCGGTCATTCCGTCGGTGGAGTTGACCGACCGGAGGGCGATGGTCTGCTCATAGGTGCGGTTATCTCCCATAACTCCTACACTTTTTACATTGAGGAGAACTGCAAAGGCTTGCCAAACCTGCCGATAGAGTCCCCATTTCCGGAGTTCTTCAATAAAAATGGCGTCGGCTTCCCGGAGAATTTCCAAACTCCGTTCATCTACCTCCCCCAGAATCCGAATCGCCAGTCCGGGACCGGGGAAGGGGTGGCGGTAAACCAACTCTTCGGGGAGTCCCAACTCCAATCCCAATTTCCGCACCTCATCTTTGAAGAGTTCCCGGAGGGGTTCAATCAATTCAAACTTCATCCAGTCGGGCAATCCCCCAACATTATGGTGGGATTTGATGGTTTTACTGGGACCTTTCACCGAAACCGACTCAATTACATCGGGGTAGAGGGTGCCTTGGGCTAAAAATTTGGCATCTTGATGCTTTTTTGCCTCCTCTTGGAAGACTTCAATAAAGGTATGTCCAATAATTTTCCGTTTCTCCTCGGGGTCGGTTACCCCCTTCAGTCGGCTCAAAAATTTCTCCCGGGCATCGATGGTAATTAGGGGCACTTCCAAAATCTCTTTAAAGGCATACTCCACCTGCTCCCGTTCATTTTTCCGGAGGAGACCGGTATCTACAAAAATTGGAATCAACTGGTCTCCAATCGCCTTGTAGAGGAGGGCGGTGGTAACGGAACTATCGACCCCTCCACTCAAGGCGGAAATTACCTTCTCCTTTCCTACCTTTTTTCGGATAGCCTCAATCTGCTCTTGGGCAAAATGTTTCATATCCCAGTTGGAGGTTACTTTACAAATTTTCCGGGCAAAATTTTGGAGAATCTTCTCCCCCTCTTGGGTGTGGGCAACCTCCGGGTGGAATTGAATGGCGTAAATATTGAGGGTTTCATTGACAATTGAGGCATAGGGGGAGTTTTTGGAGTGGGCAATTCTTTTGAATCCAGTGGGCAATTTTTCCACCCGGTCGGAGTGGCTCATCCAAACTATTGTGGGATTGGAGACTCCGTCAAAAAGGAGATGGGGTTCGTCGATAAAGAGCTCCGCTTTCCCATATTCGTGGTGGTCGGCTTTGACTACTTTCCCTCCAAAATCAACGGTTATCAACTGCATTCCGTAGCAGATCCCCAAAATAGGGACTCCCAATTGGTAAATTTCCCGGTCGACCCGATAGGCACCCTCCTCATAGACAGACGCGGGACCCCCACTGAAAATAATTCCCTTGGGTTTCCGCTCCTTTGCCACCTTTAACCCCTCAAAATAGGGGACAATTTCCGCATACACACCCTCCTCCCGTAACCGCCGGGCAATCAGTTGGGTATATTGGCTCCCAAAGTCTAAAATTAAAATTTCCAAATCCATCGGTGTAACTCCTTATTTCCAAAATTGAAAGTAGAAAGCTATTTCCGGAATTTTACTTTATCTGGGGGAAAGGGGAGGGGAAAATTAGTGGAAAATTAGCCGATTTACCTCCTCCATCTTTTTGGAGGCAAGCTCCCGGGCTCTCTCCCCTCCTTGGGAGAGGAGATTTTCCACTTCTTCATCGGAAATTTCCCTTTTCCGCTCCCGAATAGTCCCTACAATCTTTTCAATATTGGAGGCACACCGCTTTTTACACTCCACACACCCAATTTTTCCCTGTCGGCAAAGTTGGGCTATCTCCTCCCGCTCTTCATCTGGGGTAACAATTTTGTGATACTGGTAAACAATGCAAACTTCCGGGTTCCCGGGGTCGCTTTTCCGAATCCGTTGGGGGTCAGTAACCGCCCGCCGGACTTTGTTCCAAATCTCCTCGGGGGTATCGTCCAAATAGATGGCATTGTTATAGCTTTTACTCATTTTCCGCCCATCAACCCCCGGCAATCGGGGGGTTTCGGTCAAAAGCTCTTGGGGTTCAACAAAAATCTCCCTCTTAAATAGAAAATGGAACCGGCGGACAATCTCCCGGGCAAGCTCCAGATGGGGGCGTTGGTCTTCTCCAATTGGGACAATTTCCCCATCGTAAAGGATAATATCGGCGGTCTGGAGAACCGGATAGGTTAAAAATCCGGCGTTATTTTTCTCTTTATACTCCGGTTGAGCCAATGTCTCCTTGTAGGTGGGGTTCCGCTCCAACCAACTGATGGGGGTTATCATATTTAAAATGAGATAAAGCTCCGCGTGCTCTTTTACATCACTTTGCCGGAAAATTAATGACTTTTCCGGAGAAATTCCCACCGCCAACCACTCCTTTACCAATTCCAGACTCAACTGGTTGAGGTTGAGTCCCTCATCATATTTGGTAGAAAGGGCGTGCCAATCGGCAACAAAAAAGATGGGAGAATACTCCTCTTGGAGATTGAGCCAATTTTTCAACACCCCAAAATAGTGTCCCAAATGGAGTTTCCCAGTGGGACGCATTCCACTAACTACCCTTTTTTTTGCCATTTTTCAAACTCCTTTGATCCAATAGAGAGATGCGATATTCTCTTGTTTTCGGGCTTTATCAACTCCCCCTTCCCTCTCCTTTGGAAAGAAAATTTTCCAATTTTTTGCTCCAATTTTATCTTTCCACTCCCCCTCTCCATTTCCCCGTTCCGGGGAAGAAAATTTTTAGAGTTTGCTTATCTCTTCCAATAATCTTTGGGCGGTTTCTCCCTTCAAAGCTTTTCCCACCGGAGAGCATCAGTTTATCTCCTTCCCCTCCTTTCAGAAGAAATTTTACCGACAATTCCCCCGGGGTGGAAGAGGTTTATAATTCCATACAATTTGAGATAAATTTCAAAGGAGTTTTATGGGTAAAAAAAGCAGAAAAAGTAAAAAAGACTCCCCCCTCTCTCCCCAATCTATCTCCAAAGGGGAAATTTTCCGGGAGAGGATAGAAAAGATTAATCCAAACATTTTACCGGAATTGAAAAAACGACCGGAGTTTGGGGTAAGGATAAATCGCCATTTGGCAGATTTGGAGGTGGTGGAGGAGTTGAAAAGGGAAGGGTTTGACCTCCGCCCCGTCCAGTGGTATCCCTATCTTTTTACCCTTCCGATGGAGCAGAGGAGAGAGATCCTCAACACTTCCGCCTACACCGGCAATAAAATCTATATCCAGAGCCCTTCATCGGTGCTTTCGGCTTTGAGTCTCAATCCCCAACCGACCGATTGGGTTTTGGATTTGGCGGCGGCACCGGGGGGAAAATCTCTAATTTTCAGTGAAGTGGCGGAGAAGGTGTCGGCGGTGGAGCCGGACAAAAAGCGATTTTTCCGAATGAAAAGGAATTTCAAAGAGCACAAAGCAAAAAATATCCAGACCTACAACAAAGATGGGAGATTTATCTACAAAAGTTGCCCCGGGTGGTTTGATAAAGTATTTTTGGACGCCCCCTGTAGCAGTGAAGCCCATATCGATTTGGAGAAAGAGGGGCTCACTTGGTGGAATCTCCGGCGGATTAAACGATTCTCCCAACTCCAAAAGGAGTTAATCCTCTCCGCTTTCCGCTCTTTGAAACCGGGGGGGACAATGGTTTACGCAACCTGCACCTTTGCCCCGGAGGAGAATGAGGAGGTAATTGCCCATCTGTTGGAGAGGGAGCCTTCTGCCCGATTGGTGGAGGTGGAGGTGCCAATTTCCAACAAAATGGAGGGAATTACCCAGTGGGAGGGGAAGAATTACCCAGATGAGGTAAAAAAGTGTTGTCGAATTCTCCCATCGGGGGCGTATACCGGTTTCTTTTTTGCAAAAATTGAAAAGGAGAAATAGAAGAGAAAAAGGAAA
>PUXY01000068.1 GCA_009659955.1 Campylobacterota bacterium
CCGGAAAATTTGGAAGAGGTTTTGGAAATGGGATTTTACGGGGTAGATGTCAGTAGTGGGGTAGAGCTCTACCCGGGTAAAAAAGATCCCCAAAAAGTTAAAAAGTTTGTCCAACTTGCAAAAAGTTGGAGATAGAGTCAATACTCCCCCCAACAGATCCAAAGGAAAGAGGAAAAAGAGGAAGGAGACGAAAAAACTGCTCTCCTTTTCCGTTTCCAGTTGGTGAAAGGGGAGGATAGAAAAAAAGAGAAGAATGGGGGAGGAACTTACCCGGTGAAATAGAGGGTGAGTCTGTAGCCAATAAACGCCAGAAGCCACGCCAGAACATTGGGATAAATGGTGTAGAAGAGTCGCCACTGCCATTGGGGAACTTCACTCCAGAAAGTTCCCATTGCTGCCACACAAGGGGAGTAGAAGATGATAAAAATTATCATTGCCACCGCCCCGGCAAGGGTTAAACTTTTCCGGATATGTTGTTTCAACTCCTCTTGACTTCCCCCTTTTTCATTGTAAAGGACTGCCAAAGTGGAAACCACAACCTCCTTGGCGGAGAGACCTGCCAAAAGGGCAACCCCTTCCCTCCAACTCAATCCCAACGGCTCAAAAATGGGGGAGATGGCTTTTCCAATATGGGCTAAATAGGAGTGCTCCAACTGCTCCTTTTTGGTTACTTGGAAAGTGGGGGTATAGACTCCCGCCTCTTTCAAATAGTAGACCTGTTGGGGTAGATTGGGGTAATATTTGGGGTAATTGCTCAAAAACCAGATGGCAAAACTGGCAACTGCAATAAAGGTTCCCGCTTTTTTCAGATAGAGTTTAGTTTTTACCCACAGGTCAAGTAAAATCCCTTTCAATTTGGGAAATCGATATTTGGGAAGCTCCATTACAAAGGGTTCCGGCTCCCCTTTGAAGAGAATCTCCCGGAGAATTTTTGCCACAATCAACCCTACCAATGCTCCCCCCAAATAGATAATAAACATCACATCACCTTGAATTGCCGGAGGGAAAAAGGCACTGACCAGTAAAACATAGATGGGCAATCGGGCTCCGCAACTCATAAATCCGATAATAAGCATTGTAATCAATCTATCTTTGGGGTTTTTCAAAGTCCGGGCTGCCATATAGGCGGGGACACTACACCCAAATCCACTGACCAGAGGGATAAAAGAGCGTCCTTGGAGTCCAAATTTTTTCAAAATTCCGTCCATTACATAGGCTGCCCGTGCCATATATCCGGTTTGCTCTATCAGATTGAGCCCCAAAAAGAGAATCAAAATGTTGGGGAGAAAAGCCACCACCGTTCCCACTGCCGGTATTACTCCATCGGTTAAGGCGTCGGTAAAGGGGGAAGGGGGAAGCCACTGGGCAACTTTTTCCCCCAATTGGTCAAACCCTTTTCCAATCAATTCTACCGGGAGAGAGCCCACTTTGAAGGTCAATTGGAAAAGTAACCACATTACCCCCAAAAAGATGGGGAGTCCCAAAACCGGGTGGATTAAAATTTTGTCGATTTTTTCGGTCAAAGTCTCCTTTTTTGCCCGGGTAACGGTTTGGGTAATTAGCCCCTTTGCCAGAGCCAATCTCTCCTCAAAAAAGATTGTCCGGGTATCTTCTTCATCATATTCGGCTTTTAATCTTTGCCGGGACTTTTGGAGAATTGGGAGGAGGTCTACAAATAGGGATAAATTCCTCACAAATCGATAAATTTCATCATCTCCCTCCAAAAGCCGAATAGCAATAAATCGGGGTTTCAGATGACACTCCCTATCACAACTTACAAGAAGGGGAATCAAATGGTCAATCTCCTCCTCTATTACATCGGAGTAGGTGAGATAAGGGGTTAAATAGAGTTTGTGGGTTTCGATAACTTTTTGGAAAAGCTCTTCCAGTCCAAACTGCTCTTTGGCGGAGACTTTCTCCGCCCGGATATTGAGGAACCTCTCTATTTTCTCTATATCTATATCTCCCCCGTGTTTCCGAAATTCATCAAACATATTGAAAGCGATAACCATCGGCTTTTGGAGGTCCATCAATTGAAAAGAGAGGGTTAAACTCTTCTCCAACTGGTTGGAGTCTACAACATTTAAAATTAAATCGTAATCCCCCTCCAACAGATATCTTTTGGTAACCTCCTCTTCAGGGGTGTATGGGTGAAGGGAGTAGATACCCGGTAAATCTATCAATCGAAGTTTGTAGCCGTCCCGTTCAAAGGTTACCTCCTTTTTATCGACGGTAACCCCGGCAAAATTTCCCACATGGAGGGTAGCTCCGGCAATGGAGTTGATAAGATAACTTTTTCCTACATTGGGTTGCCCAACCAGTGCAACCTTTATCTCCCGTTCGCCCATTTCAAGAAACCCTCCCTTCCGATTTTACCGGATTTTTTCCGGGGAGTTCCCCATCAATTAAAGGCTCGACCTCTATCTGCTCCGCCTCTTCCCCCCGCAAAGCCACATTTACATTTCCTATTTCAATATCGAAGGTATTTTTTCTCAAAGTGTGTTTTACAACCTTAACTTTCTCCCCCTTGGCAAAGCCAAATGCCATCAATCTTTCCCGGAGAGGTGATTTGGCGTAAATTTTCCTAATAATTCCTTCATCTCCAATATTCAATTGATTGAGTCTCATTTTTGGGCTCCTTCCATATTTAAAAGCTCTTTTCCCTCCTCCCCTATCCTAAATAATCGGAGATAGTTTGGGGGTGATATATATCACCCGGTTAAATTTTAATTTTTTACCTCTATTTTAACTTTAAATTTTCTCCATTTTTTTATAACCGGAAGGGCAAAAATAAAAAGACTCCCCAAAAAACCCCACGCCATTGCGTCCAACCAGACATTTTTAAACCCGTAATTGAAGGCAAAAAACTCCTGAACCCGATAGAAAATTGCCTTTCCCCGCTCCCCTCCAAAAAAGTGTTCCAATTGGGAGAGGAGTTGGAGGGTCAATTCCCGGTTTTGAAGGGTGGTTATACCCTCAAAAGCCTCCTCTTTGTAATAGATGAGGTTATTTGTGGCAATTGCGGTTCCAAAACTTCCCCCGATAAATCGGACATAGTCCATAACCATTACCCCCTGCTCCACCCTTCCCCCGGAATTTTCCATTACCATTAAAGTAATTGGGGCAAAAAAGAGCCCCATCGCCACCCCAAAGGGGGCAGTTTTGACCACTGCCTCCCAAAAGGGGGTGTAGTAGTTGAGGGTAGGAAAAAGGAAATAGGTGGTAAAAATGTAGAGAAGTCCGGCGGTTACCAACACCGGAATTGGGGAGATTTTATCACTCAAAGCTCCGGCGATAATACTGAAAACCCCAATCCAAATCCCAAACCCCAAAACCCCATACCCGGTCTGGATAGAGGGAAGTCCCTTCAATTGCTCGTAATAGATGGGTATTAAATAGAAATATTGATACATCGAAAACCCCAACAGAATAAAGTAGACCAAAATTCCGATGGTATAGTAGGGGTTCCGGAAAAGGGGGTAATAAAAAAGGGGGTGCCGGGAGAGGGATTCGGAAATTACAAACCCCACCAACCCAAACCCACTGGCAAACGCCAAATAGACTATCAATTGGGAGTTGAACCACCCATATTCTTGACCTTTGGAGAGGAGAATCAGAAGGGAAAGGGTAAAAATGGTCAAAAAACCAACTGAAACAAAGTTGAGGGAGTATCTCTCCCGGGGAAAATTGTCTGGAAGAAGATAACTTCCAAATAGGAGGAGAAGCAACCCAACCGGCACATTTACAAAAAAGACCGACCGCCACCCAAACCAATCGGTCAAATACCCCCCAATTGTGGGACCCACCGCCGGGGCAAAGGCTACCCCAAGGGCAAAAATCCCCATCGCCAACCCCCGCTTTTGGGGTGGGAAAAAACTGAAAATCATCGATTGACTGGTAACCATTATCAACGCCTCCCCAAACCCTTGAATCGCCCGGAAAAGGACAATCTCCCAAAGGGAGAAGGAGAGCCCACAAAAGAGGGAGGCGAAAGTAAAGAGGGCAACTCCCCCCAAATAGATCCACTTTGCCCCCCACCGCTTAATCAACCACTCCACCACCAAAAGCCCCACCGCCGCCGCCATCATATAGGCGGTAATTACCCACTGAACCCCATACATATCGGTGGAGAGGGGTCCTTTGAGCCGGGGGACAATAATATCTACCACGGTGGTATCCAACACCGCCATAAACGCCCCCACAATTACCAATACCACATTGACCCAAAGGGTCGCCCCCTCCAAAGGTGGAATTTGGGGAGTTTTTACTCCACTTTTCTCCATATTTCTGACTCCTCTCCTTCCAAATTACCTACTTTTTGCCTACTTTAACTCTCTTTTTGGGTTCCGAAAAAGTTTGAAAGAAAACTTCTTCTCCGATTTTACCCCGTTTACCTCAATTTGTCCAAAAAATTCCAAATTTCCCACTTCACCCCCTTTCCAGAAGGAGAAACCGGCAAAAAAATTACCAATCGAAATTGGTAAAGGGAGAGAAAGGGAAAAAAGAAAAAGGAGACCCCCTTTGCTCCTTCCCTTTTGTTACCTTTTTTCACAGATTTGGGGGGTGGAAATGGAGATAAAAAAAAGGGAAATTTGAAACCGAAAGAGTGTGTTAAAATAGCTCAAAACCGATTAAAAGGGGAACAGATGAGCTTTATT
>PUXY01000069.1 GCA_009659955.1 Campylobacterota bacterium
GGAGGGGTAATTTTTGAGCCATTTTCTGGAAAAGGTGCCGATAATGGCTTTCCCAATTGGGAAAAAGGAGAATTGGCTCAATTACAATCTCCACCCGATACCCCTTTTTGAGGGCGGTGGAGACCGCCTCCAGTCGTCGGTCTATTGTCGGCACACCCCCCTCCCATCGGCGGTTAACCTCCTCCGGGGTAAAGGAGAAGGAGAGGAGAAAGTTGGAAGGTGGGTTATCGGGGAGGAGATGGGTGTTTGCCGATTTGGTTCGGCTCTCTATCAAAAGGTCGGGGCGGAGTTGGGCTATCTCTATCCAGAAGGGGTGGAAAGGGTAGATGGACTCAAACCCCAAAAGGTCGGTTTCGTAACTGATTGCCAAAAAGGTGTCCCGGGGGAGTTCCAAAACCTCCCCTTTCAACTTTTCCAAATTGGTAAAAATTACCGGATAACCGGAAGGGTAGAGTCCCCCCAAATAGCAGTAGTGGCAGTTGAAGATACACCCTAAAATTTGGGAAGAGTAGAAAAAGTGGGGGCGTCCCCGGTTGGGGCATAGGGGGCTCCCTTGATAGAGAAAACTCCCCTTTTTCTCCGCCAGAATTAGAGCCCGATGCCGTTTCTGGAGGCGAAAATCGTTGTAGCGGGGGTTGAAAATCTCTTTGTAGTGGTCAATTTCGATAACCCTCCCCTTGACCCGCTCCACAATTTTTTGGGCTATTGGGCTATTTTTAACCCCCTGTTCCAGATAGATAACCATTTGGAAAAGTCCTTTTTGGGGTTTTTGGTTTTTTTCTGTCGATACACACAACACTCTCTTTTAAAAATACTCTTGAAAAGAGGATTTTTTGAGAGTGGGTAACTGGAAAAATTTGAGAGTGGGTAATTGGAAAGAGTGGTTTCTCCACTTCACTTCCCACCTCCACTCTTTTTAATATCTTTTGCACTTTTTTTAATCTCGGTTGGGGAGTTTGAGTCGGAGGTAACCTTTTCTTTTCCATCGTCGGAAGGGTGGGGGGGAATCTCAATTACAAACACCGCCCCCCGGGGGGAGTTGTAGTAGGAGAGTTGACCTCCAAATCGTTGTTGGATAATTACTTTACTCATATAGAGCCCGATGCCGGTGCCTTGGGACTGGAATTTGGTTGTAAAGTAGGGTTCAAAGATTTTATTACCTATTTCCGGGGAAACTCCACCCCCGTTATCCTCCACCTCAATCCGGCGACCTTTGATTCGAATCCAGATTTTGGGCTCTGGAATTTTCCGCTCCTCCAAAACATCTATTCCGTTGTTGATGAGGTTGAGAAGGACTTGGGCAAACTCACTCCGGTAGCCGTAAATCGGTTTTTCATTTTCCACCTCAACCTCCACTTTTACCCCCTTCTGTTTCAATCGCCCTTCGGTCAATTTTAAAATCTCCTCCACCAACTCTTTGGGGGAGAATTCCACTTTTTTTCGGTCTCGGCGGAAAAAGTGGATAAAGTCATCTATGGTATTGGACATATACTGGATTTGTAAAGTTGCCCTTTCACTGAACTCCTCCACCTTTTCCGGGGTGAGTCTACCCAATTGGGAGAGAATCTCCAGATTTTGGATTAAAAGGGAGAGGCGGGTTAAAGGTTGTCGCCACTGGTGGGCGATATTCCCCAACATCTCTCCCAAAGTTGCCAGTTTACTCTGGTGGAGGAGAAGTTGCTCCTTCTCCCGCCGTTTCTCTATCTCCTCCTGCACCCGTTGATCCAATTCCCGATAAAATTGATAAAAGGGGCGGGAGAAGAAAATTCCCAAAGGGATAGCTATCAAAATTGAAATAGCCATCATCAAAAGGGCATAATTTTTTGCCAAATGGTCGGTCTTTTGAAGGAGGGTTTTGTTTTGGAGAAGGAGGAGTTTATATTTTTTCCCCAAAGGAAGAAGATAAATATCGTCGGAGATAAACCCCTTTTCCCCATTTTTAATTTTTTGGACTATTAAATAATTGAAAATATCGGCGACGCTCTCCCCTTTAAAAAAATTGGTGCTCCAAATTTTTCCGCTTTTGTCAATTAAAATCCAGTAAAAAGGGGTTGTTTGGTCTATCAAATGGTGGAGTCTACTTCCAATCCCAATAAATCCCCCTTTTCCTTTGGTGCCGGTGGGATAGAGTATCTCCAGTATCAACTCTCCATTTTTTACCACCTCCCCCAACCGATACCCTTTGCCTGTTAAATTGGTATCCCATTTCCCCCCTCCACTATGGCACCAGATTATTCCCCTCTTTTTTTGGCACCCTATTATCTCTTGCCCCTCTTTATTGAAATACCCCACTTGAATAAAATTGGGGTTTGATGCCAACACCATTCGGAAAATAGCCCCGGCAATATCGGGATTTATTTGGAAATTATCCAAAAAGAGAGGAGAAGTAGCAATCTCTTTTCCACTTTTTTTGAGAACCTCTATCTCCATTTGGAACCGCTCTTTAATCCCTCTGGCGGTCTCAATTACCCGATTTTTAAACTCTTCTCCAGTAATTTTTTTTATTCCCAAAATTCCCAAATAGGTGGTAGCCAAAACGAGAATTAGACCAAAAATTATAAAGGCGGTGGTAATATCCCATTTAAATTTATGCTTTTTTTTCAATTTTGTATCCACTTCCCCGGACATTTACAATAAAATTTTCCTTCAATTTATTTCTCAATTTTCTCACTTGAGTCCGGAGGGTATTATCACAGACCGGTTTCCCCTCCCAAACATAATCTTTTATTTTCTCAACTTCCACTACCTTTCCCAAATTTTTGACCAAAATTTCCAGAAAACTCCGCTCATTGGGAGTAAGGGGCACCTCTTTTTCTTTATAAAAAAGTTGCCCATTCTCCACATCGAACCAGTAATTGGGCGTTATTTCAATTTTTTGGGTCTTATTAAAAACCAATCTTTTAATCCGTAATTCCAACTCTTTCAATTGAAAAGGTTTTTTAATGTAGTCAGATGCTCCCATATTAAAGGCTTTCTCTATATGTTCAATATCGGAGTAGGCGGTAATAAAAATAACAGGAATTTCTCCCCTTTTTCTATGATATAATTTAAATTGTTCATAAAATTGATAACCATCTATTTGGGGCATATTGATATCCAATAATAAAATATCGTAATAGGTGGGGGAGACAGACTCCAATGCCTGTTGGGGGTCGGAGAAATAGTCCACTTTTGCCCCTTTCAGTTCCATATATTCTTTAATACTTTCCCCTATTAATTTGTCGTCTTCTACCACCAAAATTTTCATTATTTCGCCCCTTTTTTTAAAAAATTATACCATTATCTTTCAAATTAGGAGAGAATTAGTCCGAAATATAGGCACTTTTTTGGCACTCTTTATATCTATAATAAGTAATGATAAACACAACCCCATCAAGAAGGAGTCTTACAATGGGAATGGATAGACGGGAATTTTTAAAAACTACTGCGGCAGTAGCAGCAGCCACCGCGGTAGGAATCGGTATCCCCGCCGAAGCAAAAGAGAAAGCCAAAGAGGGAGAGGAGGGGTGGCAATGGGATAAAGCAGTCTGCCGGTTCTGTGGAACCGGATGTGGAATTATGTTGGCAGTCAAAGATGACAAAGTGGTTGCCGTAAAGGGAGACCCAGAATCGCCGGTTAACCGGGGAATTAACTGCATTAAAGGGTATTTCAACGCCAAAATTATGTATGGAAAAGACCGATTGACCCAACCTCTTCTCCGGGTAAACGAAAAAGGGGAGTTTGATAAAAAAGGGAAATTTAAGCCTGTAAGTTGGAAACGGGCTTTCGATGAAATGGAGAAACAATTTAAAAAATATTACAAAGAGTTGGGACCTACCGGAGTAGCTGTATTTGGTTCCGGACAATATACTATCCAAGAGGGTTACGCCGCTGTCAAATTGGTAAAAGGGGGGTGGAGAAGTAACAACATTGACCCCAATGCCCGCCATTGTATGGCATCTGCAGTTGTCGGATTCTATCAAACCTTTGGGATTGACGAACCGGCAGGGTGTTACGACGATATTGAATTGACCGATACCGTAATTACTTGGGGTGCCAATATGGCAGAAATGCACCCGATTTTGTGGTCTCGGGTTAGCGACGCCAAATTGAATAACCCAGATAAATATCAAGTAGTAAACCTTTCTACTTATCGGAACCGATGCTCCAACTTGGCAGATATGGAAATTATCTTTAGACCAAACACCGATTTGGCAATTATGAACTACATTTTACGGGAAATTATCCATCGGGGGGTTGTGAATGAAGATTTTGTAAAAAAATACACCATTTTCGCTACCGGACACGCCGATATCGGTTACGGAATGCGGAACCCCAAAAACCCCAATGTAAAACCCAAAGAGAAAGATACCGTTGAAAAACAGGTTGCCAAAGTTGTAACCGAAGAGGAAGCGGTAGCATTGAGCCCCATTGGAAAATGGAAAGCGGGCGATGTAATGAAAATGGAGCACACCAAAGGAAAACAACCTTTCTGGCATTGGGAAATCTCCTTTGAAGATTTCAAAAAGGCAGTTGAGCCCTACACCCTCGACTATGTGGCAAAAGTTGCCAAAGGGGATCCCGATGAATCCATCGACTCTTTCAAAAAGAAATTGAAAAAATTGGCAGACCTCTACTGCGACCCCAAACGGAAA
>PUXY01000070.1 GCA_009659955.1 Campylobacterota bacterium
TGCGGGAGTGGCGGAACCGGTAGACGCACTGGACTTAGGATCCAGTGGGCGTAAGCCCGTGGAGGTTCGAGTCCTCTCTCCCGCACCATTTTATTACTAAAAACCTCTTAAAATTTGCTCATCGTGAAAACCTAATCAATTCCGATGCTTCTTTCAAACTTAAACACTAAATAAATTTTTACTCCATTTAGAAAAAAATTATAAATTGAGAATAATATTTTTCTTTATTTTTTTCTTAAACCACTCTAAAATCTCTCTCTTCAATTGGTAGAGGTGGGGGAGGGTTTGGGGGCGGGGGGTATTGGCAAATTTTTCTATTCCTTCTATTAGGAAGTGGGAAATAGCGGGGAAGGGGAGCTCTCCTTTTAAAAAGAGGGGCACCAATTGGTCGTTGAGGGTATTTAAAACAATCCCCAAATGGGGGTTTTCCAGTAAAATATCCTTTAGACGCCAGACCGGATATCGACTCTCTTCTATTTTTTTAAATTGGAGGGGAGGGAGATTTGTCAGTTCCAATTGGGGTAGTAGTTTTTCAGGTGGTTTACCCAGAATAGCATAGGCAATAGGTAAACTCATATCGGGGGCGGAAATATGGGCGGTAATTTCTCCACTTTGGAAAACCACAATCCCGTGCACCAATGAATTTTGCTCTATAACTCCATCGATTTTTTCAATTCCAAATAGCCATCGGGCTTCAATAATTTCAAAGAGTTTATTGACCATTGTGGCGGAGTCGATGGTAATTTTTTTTCCCATTTGCCAATTGGGGTGTTTTAAAACCTGTTGGGGGGTTAAAGAGGAGAATTGATTCAACGGCACTTCTCTAACTGCCCCTCCACTGGCGGTAATAATCAATTGGGAGATTTTCTCTTTTTTTTTCTCCAAAAGTCTCATCAATGCAAAATGTTCGCTATCAATGGGAATTATTTCTCCTTTTTGGATATAAGGCTCCAATAACCACCCGGCAATTACCAAACTCTCTTTATTTGCCAAACCAACCTTTTTTCCCAATTCTAAACTTTTTAAAGTCGGTTTCAACCCACTCTCTCCCACCAATCCATTGATAACCAGTTGGCTTTGGCTCTCTTCCAAAAGTTCCAAAATTCCCTCTTCCCCGATTTTTACTTTTCCATCGAAAGGAGGTAAATGGGAGGCAACTTCTCTATTTTTCACTGCCACCAATTTGGGGCGGAATTGTCGGATTTGCTCTCCCAATTTTTGCCAATTTTCCCCGGCAACCAACCCTTCTATCTCCAATCCAAATTTTTCTGCCAATCGCAAAGTGGAGGTTCCAATACTCCCCGTTGAGCCCAACACAACCATTATCGAATCTCCTCATTTTCAAGAAGTTCAATCCAGAAAGGGATTCTCCTTTTTTCAGTTACCACATCGGAAGGCTCGCCGTGTCCCGGGTAAATTTTTAAATTCCGGGGAAAATGGAGAAATTTCTGGAGGGAACTTATCATTTGCCGGGGATTGGAATAGGGAAAGTCGGTGCGTCCAATACTTCCTTTAAAGATAAAATCTCCTGTGAACAGGGAATCTCCTATTTCAAATGCCACTTGTCCCGGGGTGTGTCCGGGGAAATGGTGGACTTTAATCCTATAATTATCGATATATATTTCTCCCTCTTCCAAAAGAGAGTCGGGGGTAGAGGAGGGGGGTGTAATTCCCAATTGGGGCTTTGTAAGTAGAAAAGCATCTTTCCGGTGGATATAGATAGGGGTATTCCAGTGGTTTTTTACTCTTTTATTATCCCAGATGTGGTCAAAATGTCCGTGGGTATTCAAAATAGCTATCGGTTTAACCCCCAATCCCTTTAACCATTCATACGCCCCTTCTCCGGGGTCTATTACAATTTTTCTGTCAATTAGGTAGCAATTGGTTTGATACACACCACTGACCGGGTGGGTTAAAATCTCCATAGCCTCCCTTTGGAGTTTTTCCCTCAATTTTACCAGAGAATTTAAGAGGGTAAAAAAAGAAGTTACCCTTTTCAAGGGGTAGGGAGAGGAGAGAAGAGTCCAATTTTTACAATTTTTGTTATTCTCTTGGAGAGAAAAAGGGAATGGGGGAAGTAAAATTCAAAAAAATCTCAAGGAGGCACAATGTTACTCAACACCTATGGGCGGTTACCCGTTGCGTTTGTAAAAGGAGAGGGGAGTAGACTTTGGGATAAAGAGGGGAAGGAGTATATCGATTTGGGGAGTGGGATAGGGGTGGTTAGTGTGGGGCATAGTAACCCCCGATTGGCTCAAGCAATTTGTCTCCAAGCCCAAACTTTAATCCATACATCTAATCTCTATCGGATTCCCCCCCAAGAGGAACTTGCCAAAAAGATAGTGGAATTGACCAAATGGGAAGGGGAGTGGGGATTATTTTTTGCCAATTCCGGAGCGGAGGCAAATGAAACGGCATTGAAAATTGCCCGGAAATATGGGGAAGTCAATGGGGACATCAAAAGGTATAAAATTATCACCCTCCGGAACTCTTTCCACGGACGGACAATTTCAACCCTCAAGGCGACAGGGCAACCCAAATTCCATACCTATTTTGGACCCTTTCCCGATGGGTTTGAGTATGCCGATTCGATAGAGGATATCTATCCCCGATTGGATTCCAAAACCATTGGAGTTATGATTGAATTGATTCAAGGGGAGGGGGGGGTAAATCCATTTGACCGGGAAGAAATCCGCGAATTGAGGGAAAAGTTACGGGAAAAAGATATTCTTTTAATTGTCGATGAAGTCCAGACTGGAGTTTATCGGACTGGAGAGTTTTTGGCTTCCAATCTTTACGGAATAGAGCCAGATATTGTTACCCTTGCCAAAGGATTGGGGGGGGGAGTTCCGATTGGGGCGGTCTTAACCCGTCTGGTTAACATTTTTCAACCGGGTGATCACGGCTCCACTTTCGGGGGAAATTACCTCTCCACCCGGGCAGGGTTGGAAGTTTTGGCAATTTTAGAGGAGTTTAAAGGGAGTGGAGAATTGGAGAAAAGAATAGACCTTTTCCATCGGAAATTGGAAAGTTTAGTGGCAAAATACCCTTCCCTTTTGGAGAGAGTGGTGGGATTTGGATTGATGAAAGGGGTAATAGTAAAAGGGGAAGAAAAAAAATCGGAATTGAGAGATAAAATTTTTACCCGGGCTTTTGAAAATAGGGTTCTGGTTCTGAAAGCGGGAACTTCTACCATTCGCTTTTTGCCTCCCCTTACCATTACTCCAGAGGAGATAGAGATTGGATTGGAGAGATTTGAAAAAGGGTTGGAAGAGGTTCAAAAAGGTTTGTAATATGGGAAACCAACGGCAGGGTAGATTAATTATAGGAATTATGGGACTCTTTTTATTGACCTATGGAGGGAAAGTATGGGGAGAAAATGGGAATATCGCCTCTTCCCATTGGGAAGTTAACTCTACCCTTTTTCCCTCTTCTTCTTTTTCTTCCCTTCTTACTCCCCTTAAAAATCGTCAACTCCAATTGGAAAAAAGGGCGGGGGAAGCCAAAAGTAAAAAGGATAAATGGCAGTGGGTTGCTCCCGTTACCCTCTCCTATTCTTACAACCGGAATAGTCAATTTGGGGTGCAAAAATATCGGCTTTTTACAATTCAAATAAACCAACCTATTTTCAAGAGTGGGGCGATTTACTACTCAATTAAAATGGGGAATTTGGAAAGGAGATTGAATCGGCTTTCTGTGGAAAAGAAGCGGAGAGAGTTGATAAAGGAGGCTATAGGGTTGGCAATAGATTACAAAATTACCCAACTCCAATTGAGAATTTCCCAACTGAATATAGAAAATGACAAAATAGATGTAGCCCGGAAGAGGGAGCAATTTTTGGCAGGAGTTTCCGATAGTAGTTTCCTCAACAATGCCATTTTAAAACTGAATCAAGAGAAGTTAAATTTTCTCCAATTGAAAACCCAATTGACCCAACTCCGGGAAAATTTTCAAAAAATCTCCCAATTAAAAATAGAGAAAGTTCCCCTCCCCCATTTCCGGTTGGTCTCCAAAGCCAGTTATCTCAATAGGAATTTGGAGTATAAAGTTACCGCCCTCAATTCCCAAGTGAACTACGACCTTTACAGGCAACAACTGGGGAATAGTCTCTTTTCTATCAATTTTACCGCCAGTTGGAATTGGCTCCATCAAACTGAACCTGCACCCTTGAAAGATACCTATACAATAGTGGGGATAGGGGTCTCAATTCCCCTCTCCCCCTCCAACTATTTTGGAATTGAAGAGCAAAAGTTGAATTACATTAAAAGCCGATTGGAGGCTATTGACAAGAAGCGGGAGTTGGAGCATCAATACAATCTCCTTTTGGGGGAGTATAAAAATCTCCAAAGGGAAGTGGAAATTTATAAAGAGAATGAAAAAGTTTACAGGAAGTTGGTTGCCACAACCCGGGATTCAATAAGGGCGGGAAATGCAACTCCCTCCGATTTAAAGACCATTGAAAACTCTTTAAAAATCTCCCAACTTCAGCAGAAAATAGTCTATTGGAAAATGCAAAAATTACTCCTCCAGATGGATTATCTTTTGGAAAAATAGGATTTATAGAGGGGATTAAAAAAATAGAAATTGAAATTGAAAAATTAATAGGGGAGTCTCCAATTGGTATAATTTTTGCCGTTTATTTTCCAAATCTACTTTACCCAAAATAAGGAGAAAAATGGTTGAAAGATACGCCCGGGAGGAGATGAAAAAACTTTGGACGCCGGAAGCGAAATTTAATGCGTGGTTGGAGGTGGAGAAAGCGGGGGTTAAAGCGTGGAACCGGTTGGGGCTTATTCCCGATGAAGATGCGGAAAAAATTTTAAAAAATGCCAAATTTGATTTGAAGCGGATAGAGGAGATTGAGCGGGAGACCAAACACGATGTAATTGCCTTTTTGACCAGTGTTGCCGAAAGTCTGGGGGAGGAGTCCCGGTGGGTGCATTACGGAATGACCAGTTCCGACACCATCGACACCGCCAACGCCCTTTTGATGCGGGATAGTTTGAAAATTATTATCGACGATGTCAAAATGGTTCTGGAGACCATTAAAAAAAGGGCGATGGAGCACAAGTATACTTTAATGGTGGGGCGGAGCCACGGAATCCACGGGGAGCCGATAACTTTTGGCTTGGTGCTCTCAATCTGGTATGAGGAGTTTAAACGGCATCTGAAAAATTTGGAAGAGATTTTGGAGGTTATCAGTGTAGGGAAAGTTAGCGGAGCAATGGGGAATTTTGCCCACGCCCCACTGGAGTTGGAGGAGTTGGTTTGTCAATTTTTGGGGTTAAAACCGGCACCTATTTCCAATCAGGTGATCCAACGGGACCGGTATGCCCGATTGGCAAGTGGGTTGGGGCTTTTGGCGTCCTCTGTGGAAAAAATTGCAGTAAATATCCGCCATTTCCAACGGACTGAAGTTTATGAAGCGGAGGAGTATTTTTCCAAAGGGCAGAAGGGGAGCTCTGCAATGCCCCACAAACGGAACCCAATTTTAAGTGAAAATATTACCGGTTTGGCAAGGATTATCCGGAGTTATGTGGTGCCGGCAATGGAGAATGTTGCCCTCTGGCACGAACGGGATATTTCCCACTCCTCCACGGAAAGATTCTGGCTACCCGACGCCTTTATTACCACCGACTTTATGCTTCACCGGCTCAATAACATACTCAAAAATCTGGTAGTCTATCCGGAAAATATGATGAAAAATCTCAATATGACCGGAGGTTTGGTCTTCTCCCAACGGATTCTGTTGGAGTTACCCAAACGGGGGTTGAGCCGGGAGGAGGCGTATCGGGTGGTGCAACGGAATGCAATGAAAGTTTGGGAAGCCCTCCAACGGGGAGAATCTCCCATCAATGAAAAGGGGGAGAGTCTCTTTTTGGAGTATCTCCTCCAAGATGAGGAGTTGGGGAAATTTATGACCCCTGAAGAGATTAAATCCCTTTTTGACTATAGCTACTATACCCGGAATGTGGATAAAATTTACAAAAGGGTTTACGGGGAAGGGGAATAATCCCCAATTTAATTTCACCTTTACCCTTTTTATATAAAAGTTGTAACCGATTGTCCCCAATAATTTCACTTTTATCCTTCCATCTCCTCCCCCGGAGGAGTCCTTTTTCCAAAACCTCTCCAAGGGAGGGGGAAGAGAGGGGGGAAGGTTAAAAAGTAGTATGGTAAAATCGAAAAAGGGGGATAAACTTTGAGCTTTAACGGGAAAGGTTTTCCGATGGCAACCGCAGATAAACAGATGGGTTTTTTTATCGATATTGAAAAAACTTTGGTAGATTTGAAATATTATCTTCCCTACCCCGGGGCGATAGAGTTTGTCAATTATCTCTATGAAAATCAGATACCCTTTGTGCTTTTGACCAATAACACCCGGATTCCCACCGACCTTTTGGTGGAGTATCTGAAAGATGAGGGGTTCAAATTTGACCACTATTTAGACCCTTTGATGGTTTTAAAAGAGGAGTTGAAAAGTAAAAATCTCCGGGTGTATGGACACCAAACCCTCCGGGGTTTTTTGATGAACCACGGGTATATGATCAACTCCCCCGAGCCGGAGGAGTTGGTATTGGGGGCAAAACTCTACTCCAACGACGAACTTTCAGAAATTATTGAATATATGATTCAAGGGGTGAGGGTGGTTGCCACCAATCAAAGTCCCCTTTTTCTCAAAAAAGAGAAGAGATATCCCGGATTGGGGGCAATTTTAAGTATGCTCCACTACGCCACCGAGCGGGATTATGAAGTGGTGGGGAAACCGAGCCTAAAATTTTTCGAAAAAGCCCGGAAAATGATTGGACTCCCCTTTGATAAAATAACATTTATAAGCGATGACTTAAAGGGGGATTTGGTTCCTGCCAAAAAGTTGGGAATGAAAACCGTTTTGGTTCTGACCGGAAAAATTAAAGAAGGGGACGAACTTTTGAAAACTTACCGCCCCGATGTGGTAATACCGGAGATAGGAGAGTATTTTGAAAGATTTAGAGAGTCTCAGGAGAGAGATAGATAAAATTGATGCCCAAATTTTGGAACTTTTGTGGAAGCGGTTTCAGGTGGTAAAGGAGGTGGGGGAGTTTAAAAATCGCACCAAAAGCCCCATCTTTTTGCCGGACCGGGAGAAGAGATTAATTGCCCGGCTCACCTCCCTTGCCCAAGAGAAGGGGTGGGATTTGACCCAAGAGGAGATAAAAGCGATTTATAGCGAAATTATTGCAGTAAGCCGGAACCGGGAGCGGAGGGAGAGGGTAGCCTATTTGGGACCCCAAGGGAGTTATACCCATCAAGGGGCGGTTCAAAAGTTTGGGAGTTTGACCCGATACCTCCCTTTGACCTCCATTGAAGCGGTCTTCAAGGCGGTGGAGAGTGGAGAGGCAAAATATGGGGTGGTGCCCATAGAAAATAACACCCACGGACAGGTTGGACTCACTCTGGACGGACTCCGGAAATATGATGTCAAAATAGTGGGGGAAATTTGCACCGATATCCACCACTCCTTTGCGTCGGTTCAAGATGAGGTGGAGAAGATAGAGCGGATCTACTCCCACCCCCAAGCTTACCATCAATGTATCGGCTTTTTGGAAAGCCACGGACTTTTGGACCGGGAGTTTATTCCGGTTGACTCCACCTCCGCCGCCGCCAAAAAGGCGGTGGAAGACCCCAAAAGTGGGGCAATTTGCTCTAAAATTGCCGCCAAGCTCTACAATCTCCCCCTCCTTTTTGAAAAAATAGAGGATAACAAAGCCAACCGGACAAGATTTGTAATTTTGAGTAACTATTTCCCCCCCGCCTCCGGAGAGGATAAAACTTCCGTAATTGCCACCACCTACAACCGCCCCGGGGCGTTGGTGGAGTTGTTGCAAAGATTTAAAGAGTTGGAAATTAATCTTTTGAAAATTGAGTCCCGTCCCTTGAAAGATGATACCTTTGAAAATGTCTCCTTCTATTTGGAGTTTGAAGGGCACATTTCCGACCCCAAAATCTCCCAACTGGTGGAGGGGGAGCAGATGAAAATTTTGGGCAGTTACCCCCGGGAGTGTTAGTCGATGGTAGTTGTAGGATTTACCGGACCCAGTAATAGTGGAAAGACCACAATCATCGAAAAAGTAGTTGAAAAAGCAATTGCCCGGGGGTTGAAAGTGGGGGTTATTAAACACGACCCCAAAAATAAAGCCCAACTGGATACCCCCGGAAAGGATAGTTGGAAATTTTACAATGGGGGAGCCGATGTGGTTGTGGTCTCCCCGGTTCGAACTACTCTATTTTTCCACCATCAAATCCCGTGGAAGGAGCTTTTTCACCTTTTTAAAGGGTATGATATTTTAATAGTGGAAGGTCTCCGGACAATTCCCATTCCCCGGATAGGGGTTTTCCGGAACCGGTTTGACCCAACCTATCTCCCCCATTTGACTGGAATTGCCACCGATAACTCCATCTCCCCCGACCAACTTCCCCCCCACCTTCCCCGATTGGACCTCAACAACCCAGACCAGATTTTGGAGTGGATCCTCACCCACGGGGAAAGGTGGAGTTGAGAAAAGTTTCAAAAAAGTATGAAAAAAAGAGATTTTTATCGGGGCAAGGGAGAAAGATTATTAAAAAATAGATTTATCGACTTCCCATTTTCTGTTGAAAGCGGGAGGCTTCTTGGCGGGCATAAAAATCACACATCTCATTTTTCGGGTTTCCATCGTGTCCTTTAACCCAATGGGGGTAAATGTTTAAGCGGTGGCTCAATCGGAGATACTCTCTCCAAAGGTCTGGATTTTTTACATTTTTAAATCCCCTTTTAACCCAATTGGGGAGCCACTCCCCAATCCCTTTAATCACATATTGGGAGTCTGAATAGAGATAAATGGGGGTGGAGGGGGAGATGATACCTTCCTTTATCAGTTTTTGAATCTCTTTTAACCCCTCCAAAACCCCTCTCAACTCCATTCGGTTGTTGGTGGTTAAAGGCTCTCCCCCTTTTAAAATCTTTCCCCCCCCATTCCATTCCAAAATTGCACACCAACCTCCGGCACCGGGGTTACCCAAAGAGCTTCCGTCGGTATATAAAGAGACAAATGGGTGGGAAAAGGGGGAGGAAGGAGAGGAGAAATTAGAGCCGTCCATCTACCAACTCTTTGGGAAAGAGTCCCTTTACATCGTAAATCACTTTTTTTCCCTTTAAAGCTTCAATCTCCGGTTGTAGGGCTTTAAATTTGTCGTGGGCAACTGCCACCACAATTCCATCATAATCATTTAGATTGGGTTTATCAATTAAATCTATATTGTAGTGGCGTTTTACATCTTTGGGGTCGGCGTAGGGGTCATACACATCTACATTTACCCCAAACTCCTTCAACTCATTGATAATATCTATTACTTTTGTATTTCTGGTATCAGGGCAGTTCTCTTTGAAAGTAATCCCCAAAACCAGAACCCGACTATCTTTTACGGTATACCCTTTTTTAATCATCAATTTTACTACTTTATTCCCTACAAAAATTCCCATATTGTCGTTTAATCGCCGTCCACCCAAAATTATATCGGGGTGATAGTTCACCTCCCGGGCTTTGTAAGTGAGATAGTAGGGGTCTACTCCGATGCAGTGTCCTCCCACCAATCCCGGGGTAAACTTCATAAAATTCCATTTGGTGGCGGCAGCGTCCAAAACCTCCAAAGTATCAATCCCCAATCGGTCAAAGATTAGAGCCAATTCATTTACAAAGGCAATATTCAAATCCCGTTGGGCATTCTCTATAACCTTTGCCGCCTCTGCCACTTTGATGGAGGAGGCTTTGTAGGTGCCGGCGGTGATAATTGTCCGATAAAGTTTATCTATCTCTTCCGCTGCTTCCGGAGTTGAACCGGAAGTAATTTTCATAATAGTGGGGAGACGATGCTTTTTATCGCCGGGATTGATTCTTTCGGGGGAGTAACCTACAAAAAAGTCTTTATTCACTTTTAATCCACTCCCCTCCTCCAAAATTGGAACACACACCTCTTCGGTGCATCCGGGAAAGACGGTGGACTCCAAAATTACGATATTCCCCGGTTGAAGATATTTGGAGACCAAAAGACTTGCCCCCCGGACAAAGGTTAAATCGGGATTTTTGTATTTATCCACCGGGGTGGGAACTGTTAAAATGTAAACATCTACATCTTCCAATTTGTGGGGGTCGGAAGTGAACTCCAACCCTTTATCCAAAACTTCTTTCAACTCTTCCGGCTCCACTTCTCCGGTTTTATCAATTCCCTGTTGGAGTTGGGTAATCCGCTCTTCATTTATATCAAATCCCACCACTTTGGGAAATTTTTTTGCAAATTCAACTACCACCGAAATTCCGGTATACCCTAATCCAATTACCCCAATTTTTTTTTCTAAAATTTTTTCCATTGGGATTTTTCTCCTTTAAAAACGGCTTTTGAAATCATAGCATTTTGTCCCTTCCCCAGTGGAAATTAATTAAATAAAAATTTAATTAACGGGAGTTTAAAAAATTCCCAAAATTTTTGAAATTGATTTGGCTTTCTTTAATCTAAAATTTCATCGGGGAGGGATATGGGAGAGGGAGAAGAGGGGAGGGGGGAGTCATCTCCAAAATAGGGGTAACCGGTTACGAAATTTTCCACTGCCATTCCACAATAGAGATTATCAACCAGATTGACAATAATTTTTTTACTTTCCACCGACATTAAAGGGATAAAGAGGGAGATGTTTTCCACCCCGGCGTTGTAGCAACTTTTGATGCCTGTCATAACCCTTAATCCGGTTTCGGAAGCTTCATCTACCAAAATTACCTTTTTATTTTGGAGATGGATAGGGTGTCCCCTCCAGTTTCGAACCTGTGAAAGCACCTTTTCCCCATAACTCTTTTCCAGTTGGGAGAAGAGATAGTCTTCACTCAATTGGAAACTTTCAACCAATTCCTCAATTAAGATGTAATCCCGGGTTTCGGAAATTGCTCCCAAAATCGTTTCAGGGTTGATATGGGAGTAGAGTCTTTCAATAATTAGGCGGTCAAAGGGGAGGTTAAATTGCTCTGCCAATTTTTTTCCGTAAAAGTCCCCTTGGGGAGAGAGGGAGAGCACTACCGCTTCCTTTAAAATCTCCCCCCGGAGTTCTTCCAAAGTTTTCCAATAAGCCTCTTCCCGATTTTGGAATCTTTTTATTTTTCCCATAATTCCCACTCCTTTGGATTCCGGGGAAGTTGGGAAGCTATCTCTTCAGGGGAGAATTTAAAGCGAAAATTGAAGATATACTCTTTTAAAGTGTGATATGCCCAATTTAGTTGGGTCATTATTTCCCCTTCCCCTCCCCGGTCAGGGTGATATTTTTTTGCTTTTTCCCTGTAAAGTTTCTCAATCTCTTTCCAATTGGAGAGGGGCTTCACTCCCAAAATTTTACAAGCCCGGCGGATATCTTCTATTTCAGGAATGATGATGCACCTCCAACTGCAATACTTTTGAGGTCGTTGTCTTGGAATTTAATTCCCGCTCCAATGAAGAAGTTCCGGGCATCGGAATTGAGGATATTATCTATCCCTCCCCGGAGATAGAGGTGTTTGAGGAAGAGATAGCGTCCGGTAAGCCGGAGATGGGCTTTATCTCCCCGCACATCATTATCTCCGTTGAAGTCAAAGAGATCTCCGCTCAATTTCAAATTATCTTTCAAAGCAAAGTAATCCAATCCAACCCCCCCGGTATTTTCGATAATTCCTCCCCTCACCAGCCAATTTCCATATCTTTTCCCCAGTTGGGCAGAGATTAAAAATTTATCTTTGTCATCTTGTCGCACTTTATCCCAACTGGAGTAATCGCGGGTATCTACCACAGAGAGCATATAATATTTGGTCGGTTTGGGGATATAGGTCAAGTCGGCGTAACTCCGATAAAAACCATCGTTGCCATAGTAGTCTCCCCCAATTTGGACATCGAGGACAGATTTGGTGAAAGAGCCCAAAAATTTATCCAATTTTTTGAAACTCTTTCCCCCTTCGGCAAAAAAGTTTTGGGCACTATTGAGGGCACCTTTAATCCCTTTTCTATTTTCGGTAAGGATAACATTTACATTCTCTCCCACTTTTTTATACTCCCCCGCCAGAGAGGAGATATTCCGGTCAATGGTGTCCATTACCCTATTGGCAGATGCCATCAAATTATCAACTTTGGCTAAAATCCGCGGTAATCGGGAATTTATAATTTTTCCAGTCTTTTTATAAGTGGAGATAAGGGAGTTGGCATTATCAATTACCCCGGGAATTTTCTGATTTAGAGCTCCCAAAAGCTCCTTCAATTGGACGGAGGCTTCTTGCACATTGGCAACGGTCAATCTCAAATTCCGGGTAGTGTTGGCATCTAAAATTTGCTCATTTATCTTTTGCAAAATTACCCGGACTTCACTTACCGCTTTATTGACATTATTTAGCACATCTTCCATTGAGGCGGTGGGGAGATATTGGGTAATAACTGACCCCGGTTTGTAATAGGTATGCTCTTCAGATGGAATAATCCGCACATATTTTCCCCCTAAAAAATTCTCCTGTCCCAAAGTAACTTTTGAACCTACCGGAACCTTTATTCCCTGTTTAATTACCATTTTCAAAAGGACTTTTGTCCCGTTGAGCTCCATTCCCTTCAGGGTTCCAATATTGACCCCTTGCATTTTTACTTTTGCTCCAATGGAGAGACCGGTTGCATCATTTATAATTCCCTCCAGAGGATACCCCTTCTCTTTCCAGTTTTGAACATCTTTTACCCTAAAGGTTAAGTAGAGGAGAGAGGCTATCCCCAATAGAAAAAAGAGTCCAACTTTAAATTCCGTTTTCATCTGGCAAATCCTTCTCTATAATAACTATTTCAGAATAAAGGTTTGGTTTACCCCTCCCAACGGAATCAATTCTATCGAAAAAGAGATAATCCTATCTTTCAAATAGCTAATTCCACTCTCTTTTAAGACTGGAGTCCGGGCTTCTTTGTAACTTATATTATATTTGAGACATCTTTTATTATTGAACTTTATTCCAAAAAGCCAATATTTGATGTAGTGTTGATTTAAATCTAAACTCTCTTCCCAGTAATACCCCTTTTTATGGGAAACCCAATATTGAATATTATAAGTGAAAGTTTTCAAATTGTTCCGATAATCATAAAGGTGGGAGATATATCCCCCCCACCCCGGTTCAAATTCACTGTTATAACCAATTTTTATATAGTGGTAGGTGGTCTTTTTATCCCTTGCAGAGTAGCGGTATTTATCTTCCAGTGAAAACTTATCCAGTTTAAATTTGAAATCATTTTTCAAATCCCCCCACTCTTTGGAGGCGGGAAGATAGGGACGGGAGAGGGTGTCCTCTATTTCCCAATTTCCCCCTTCCAAAAGTTGGTAAATTTGAAAGGTAATAGCGTTATCGATGGGGGGAACTGGAAGGAGGTCGGGGGCATTATCTTCAACTTTTTGGTAATTTTTGGAAGTAATGGTTATTTGAGGGGTTATAGCGTGCACCCAACTTCCATACCCTTTTACCAAATTGCTATAAACTTGAAGGGTTGAAACCCAAATTTTATAGGAGGCAGGGGGAGGATTGGTTCCGGTAGAGTCCACCGGATCCCCATCATACGCCAATCTTCCGCCGTAAAAGGTTTGGGAGAATTTTAGATTTAGGAAATGGTTTAAGAGGGGGGTATAAAAAGTAATAGGGAGATAGAGGGTTCCACTTTTGGCACTTTGTCCCCCTGAAGTCCAGTAATTGTAAAGATTTAAATCTCCGGAAATTAGAAAATGGTTCCAAAGGGCGACTGGAAATTGGTGGTAATTGAGTTGGGGAATAGTTTGCCAAGTGTTCCGATTGGTAGGTTGGGTTGTATCGATATAGTATTGATTATAGACCCCAACTGCAAATCGATTGGTTTGATAGAGATAGTTGAGTTTGGAGTCGATAACTTTATCGGTTAAATATTTTTTATCAAAGGTGTAGTTTTTGGGGTTGAGGTAGAAGTAATCCACATCGTTGGCATATTTTATATCTGCATAGAGGGAGTCCCTATCGGGGAAGAAAACCCGGGAACGGGTATATTTAAACTCCCAGCCGTAATGCTCTTTATTGGCTAAATCGTATTTGTTGTAATATTCATTTTTATCCCAAAACTCCCCAAAGAAAATATCTCCGTGGGAGTAGGGGCTATCCATAAAACGGAAGTCGAAAAAGATCCCTTTTCCCCTCAAAGTTCTAATTGTAGGGGTAATTGTCAAGTCGGTATGTTGGGAGGTTACAATAAAGAAGGGTTGGGAGTAGAGGAGTCCCTCCCTTTGGGAAAATCCCACATAGGGGCGGAGAAGTCCTGTCCTCCTCCGTTTATCGGTGGGGAATTCCAACCACGGGAGATAGAGAATTGGGGCTTTTCCCAAATAGAGGGTTACATTGTAGAGTTTCAGATATCGCCGTTTCCGATAATAGACCCCACTATTGGCATAAAAGTGCCACTCCGGTTTGTAGGGGCAACAGGTGGAAAATTCCACCCCTTTGAAAGCCACATTATTCCCCTTCAACTTCCCCATATCCCCTTTAATCCAAGTCAAAAATTTCTGGTCATAAAAGAAGACATTATTTTCAATGGTGATATTTTTATCGGAGTAGGCTACAAGTCTATTCCCTTTCAACACATAATTATCCCGGAAGAGGGTTACATTTCCCTCCAACACAATCTTCCGACGATTTATAATTTTTCCTCTTTCAGCTTGAAGCTCTCCATTTTTATAAAGCACCACCGGCTTTTGGAGGTAGGTGATATTCCCTTCCCTATGGGCGGAAAGGGCAAAAATTTCCACTTTGGCAGAGAGGGGAGAGGTGGAAAAAAGGGCGAAAGCGATGAGGGAAAGTAACCTTTTTCTATTCACTTTTGGGTAACCTCCACTATTTTTTTCATTTTTAAACCCAACTGGGAGCCGATTTCCATTTTTACCGATTTTTACTTATCCAATGCCTGATAGGCAATATCTTTCCGATACTGCATTCCGTCAAAATCCACCCGCCCAACCAGTCGATAGGCTTCCTCCCGGGCTTCTTTTACATCTTTTCCGAAACCTACACAGACCAAGACCCGTCCTCCAGTTGCCCAAAGTTTCCCATCTTTTTCAGAAACCCCGGCAAAGGCGATATAGCCGTTAATATCGGAAATATCTCCAATTTCAATTGGAGTCGGCTCCGATTTTCCGTAGGGGTAATTTTTGGAAGCACAGACAACCCCCACGGCAGTTATCGGTTTAATTTTGGTATCAATCCCCTCCAAATTTCCAATTGCTCCATTGTAGAACATTTGATAAAGGGAAGAATCAATTAAAGGCATCAACTCCTCACACTCCGGATCTCCAAACCGGACATTATATTCCAAAACATAGGGCTCCCCATCTACCACCATTAACCCCAAAAAGAGGACTCCGGTGTAGGGATACCCCTCCTTTGCCATTCCTTCCAGTGTAGGCTTAATAATCTTTTCTTCTACTTTCCGATAGATTTCCGGGGTTGCCAAAGGTGTGGGGGCGTAGGCTCCCATTCCTCCGGTGTTGGGACCCCGGTCTCCGTCCAGTAGCCGTTTGTGGTCTTGGGCAGCGGGAAGGAGTTTGAAATTTTTCCCGTCGCAGATGGCAAACATACTCAATTCAAACCCATCTAAAAACTCCTCTACCACAATCCTTTTCCCCGCTTCCCCAAAAAGTTTTCCGCTCAACATCTCCCGGGCTTGCTCTTTCGCCTCCTCCACCGATGAAGGGATTAAAACCCCTTTTCCCCCACAGAGTCCGTCGGCTTTAACTACAACTTTCCCCCCCATCTCCTCAATAAACTTTTCCGCCTCCTCCAGATTGGAGGTCTCCACAAACCGGGCGGTGGGGATATTGTATTTTTGGAGGAACTTTTTCATAAAAACTTTACTCCCCTCCAGTTGGGAGGCTCCTTTGGTGGGTCCAAAAATCGTCAACCCCTCCTTTTGGAAAATATCTACAATCCCATCTACCAAAGGGGCTTCCGGTCCCACGATAGTTAAATCTACCCCATTCTCCTTTGCCCACTTTGCCAACCCTTGATAATCTTTAATCTCCAAATTTGTAGCAAATTGGGAGGTTGCCCCATTGCCGGGGGCGTAAAATAGCTCCGCTTCATCTTTCATAAAATAGCCAATGCTATACTCCCTTCCTCCGCCTCCCACAATCAAAACTTTAGGTTTTTGCTTCTCCATTGTTCTCCTTTCCGAGGGAATTTGGTCAATTTAGCTTTTAATTTTTCCACCTACTTTCTTCCTCTTCTCTTTAACTTTACTGGATTTAAATCGGTTTCCAAACTTTCTCCCAACCCTCCTCCCCTTTCAATTGCGGTTTTATTTTTGCCCTTTTTCCAATGCCCCCAATTTTTCCTTTTATCCGATTTTCCCCACTCTCCCCACTCCCTCTCTTTTCCTATTTTTTTTCCTCTCCCTCTCCCCATTTCCCCGGGCTCCCTTCCCTTTTTTCTCCCTTTATACCCCTTCTATTTATGCCCTTCCCCATCTCCTTCCCTCCTCTTTTGGCTTAACCCCCTCCCATTCCTTCCCCCAAATCCACTTTTTCCCCTCCAAAATTCCCGGAGTGTGTAATTTCCGGGGCTTTGCCCCCTACCTTCTCCCTGCCCCTTGGCTCTCAATCTCCCGTTTCAACTCTTCGGGGTTTACAACTTTTTTATGGTTATTTTTGTAACACCCTTTTGTTAAATAGGGCTTTTTCCCCTCCCTCAACTCCTCTTCCAAAGAGTCGATGGTTCTAAAAATCCGATGCCATCGAATTACCCCATTATTATCCCAACTCATATAGATAAACCAAGGTTTCCCCACAATGTAACGATATCGGACAATCCCCCACCATCTACTATCATTGCTATGGTCCCGATTATCCCCCATCATAAAGTAACTATCTTGGGGCACCACAATGGGACCATAATCGAAAATTGGGAGTAGGAAATCCTCCCCTTCGATACTTTGCCGGGTAATGGAAGGGTCGTGGTGAATCCCCGGGTGGAGTTTGGCGTAGGGGTCTTTTACCCAAATTTTTCCCTCTTTCTCCACAATTTCCGCTTGCATTTTTCTGGCAAACTCCCGGGTTTTTTGGTCATTATCCTCCACCCGGAGGTAGAGATGTTTATCCCGCACCATCAATCTGTCTCCCCCCACCGCCACACACCTTTTTACAAAGTGAACCCGGGGGTTTCGGGGATAACGGAAAATTACAATATCCCCCCGTTGGGGACGGGGTCCATCTATTAAATGTCCATCTCCCCGGAAATCTGGAAGGAGGGGAATTTCAAGCCACGGCAAATGGGGAATAGGCACCCCATAGGAGAATTTTTTGGCAAAGAGGGCGTCTCCTATTAACAAAGTATTTTTCATACTTCCAGAAGGAATAATAAAAGCTTGGGCGAGAAAGAAGATGATGGTTAAAACTATTACAATGGTGCCAGTCCAACTATTGGACCACCTATAAAGTTTTTTGAGCTTTTCCCACATTATCGTGCTTTCTTCATTTTTACCGCTTTAACGGTATTCTGGAGAAGCATTGCAATTGTCATAGGACCAACCCCTCCGGGCACAGGAGTAATGTAACTTGCCCGCCGTTTCACCCGGTCAAAATCCACATCTCCCACAATTTTTCCATTTACCCGATTAATCCCAATATCCACCACCACAGCCCCATCTTTTACCATATCTTCGGTAATTAATCCCGGTTTACCCACCCCGACAATTAAAATATCCGCCCGGCGGGTATGTTCTTTTAAATCCCGGGTGTAGATGTGGCAAATATCTACCGTCGCATTGCTATTGAGCATTAAAGCCCACATCGGTTTTCCCACAATATTACTGGCTCCCACTATACAAACATCTTGCCCCTCCAAGGGAATTTTGTATGCTTTAAAAAGCTCCATTACCCCCAAGGGAGTGCAGGGAACCAATCCATCTAACCCTTCAACCAATCGTCCCATATTGTAGGGGTGGAACCCGTCTACATCTTTTTCTATTGCCACCCTCTCCAATACTTGATTGGTATCAATATGGGAAGGGAGAGGTAATTGGACTAAAATTCCGTGGATTTTAGGAGATGTATTGAGCATATCTATAACTTCCAAAAGGTCTTCTGTTCTGATACCAGAGGGGAGTCGATGGACAAAACTGAAAATCCCCACCTCTTTACACGCTTTGGATTTCATCTTTACATAGGTTTCACTGGCTGGGTCTTTTCCCACCAAAATAACTGCCAATCCGGGAGTAATTCCCTGTTTTTTCAACTCTTGAACCTCTTCAGCTACCCTTTTTTTTATCTCTTCTGCTACTTTTTTTCCCGACATTAAAATCGGCTCTCTTTTTCCATCATCGAAAAAGTTGAAAATTGCCATTAATTCCCCTTTAAAAGTGGTTGGGTAAACTCTCCGCAATTTTACCAAGATAACCTTTTTTCCGACCGGCAAAGGAAGGAAAGTTTCTATAAAATTTCGCCAAAAAAGGTAAAAATTGAAAAGGGCAATTTCCCTCTCCCTCTTTCTCTTTGCTTTGGGTTGGAGTGACTCTTTTTTAACCTATGATGAATATGCCCAAATGATTTATACCCATCCCCACGGGGTCAGTTGTGCCCACTGCCACGGGGTGTATGGGGAGGGAAAACAGATAGGAACTCTCCCCAAAAAAGTTATTCAAAATAATAAAGTGGTAATAGTCAAAGCCCCTGTCTATGCTCCCAATATCCAACGGGTGCCTTATAAAACCCTTTTGAAAAAGTTGAACCACAAAAAAAGCTCTCTAATGCCCCGTTACCCCCTTTTAACACCGGTGGAGACTAAAGCTATCTGGTTTTACCTCAACTCCACCGCCCCCAAAGCCTATCGGAAATATCTTGCCCGGAAAGCCAAGGAAGAGGAGGAGCGGAAAAGGAGATTATCTCAACAGCAAAAAGGGGGAGCTCAAACCCCAACTTCTTCCTCTACTCAACAGACTACCTCTTCCCAATCTCTCGGCACTTCCCCTAACCAAACCTCCCCTTCCCCCGCCGTTGTCTCCCCTTCCGGAAAGAGAGTCTCTTCTCCCCCTTCCCCTCCCAAAACCTCCTCCCCTACCGCTTCCAATTCCAAAAGAATCAAAAAAAAGAGCCACTCCACCCACCGCCGGAGTTACATTATCCGACAAGGAGACCAAGAGATTCAAGTTATTGTAGTTCCTATCCGGCAAAGAT